>JAKDNE010000431.1 GCA_030451965.1 Brachybacterium sp.
CCCCACCTCCAAGAGCGCGAACGGCGGCGATAGAGCGAAGCGGTCCACGGCATCGGGAGGGAAGACGGCCGCAGCCAAGGCGACTGCGACGAAGACCTCGACGTCGAAGACGGACGGAACCCGCACTGGCGGAGCGAAGGCCGACGGGACCCAGACCTCGGACGCCAAGAAGTCGGCCGCGACCTCACGATCGACCGCCGCGAAGAAATCGACTGCCGCGAAGAAGCCGACCCCCTCCTCCACCGCCAAGACCGCCTCCGGGACGAAGACCGCCCCGACAGCGTCCCCGCAGGTCGTGGATGCCGAGGTGGAGGAGCCCACGACCACAGTTCCATCGACTGAGGGGATGGAGAACCCAGCGCCGACGAGCGCGCCCGCTGTGGCCGATACCCCTGCGGCAGGCGATGCTCCCTCGCCCGAGGACAGCCCGGTCGTGGACGTCGAGGCGGTCACTCCCACCTCCGCCCGTACCGCGACGCAGACACCCGAGGTCAGCTCCACGCATGAAGAGGCGGACGGTGACAGGGCTGCAGAGGACATCGGCCCGGATGCGTCGGAGCCGGAGGAGGCACCCGCTGCCGCGGAGGCAACAACCCAGGACGCTCCGCACGACCGCGGACTGGTGAGCGTGCCGGGTGCCGAGTTCGCAGAGATCCCGATCCACGAGGTGCGGGAGAATCCGCGGAACCCTCGCACGATGTTCGACGATGACGAGCTGGACGAGCTCGCCAATTCGTTGCGCGAGGTCGGCGTCCTGCAGCCGGTGGTGGTGCGTCCGATCGCCGTCACGGAGGACGGCGAATCCTTCGAGCTGGTCATGGGCGAGCGTCGGTGGAGAGCTGCACGCCGAGCCGGTCTGCTCTCGATCCCCGCCATCATCCGTGAGACCAGCGATGACGACCTGCTCCGGGACGCTCTGCTCGAGAACCTGCACCGCAGCCAGTTGAACCCGCTCGAAGAGGCCAACGCCTATCAGCAGCTGCTCGAGGACTTCGGCTGCACCCAGGACGAGCTCGGTGATCGCATCGGTCGCTCCCGTCCTCAGATCACGAACACCCTGCGCCTTCTGCGCCTGCCGGCGCTCGTCCAGCGCAGGCTCGCCAGCGGTGCGATCAGCGCCGGGCACGCCCGAGCACTGCTCTCGCTCGACGATCCGAGGCTCATGGAGGAGCTCGCCCAGCGCATCGTGCAGGAGGGGCTGAGCGTCCGCGCTGTGGAACGTCTGGTTGCCCGCGGAGGCCAGCAGCCGGCCACACGGACGGTGCGGCGCAGCACCTATGATCCGCACGTGGTCGATCTGACCAGCCGTCTGTCCAACCGCCTGGAAACGCCCGTGCGCATCGATGTCGGCAAGCGCAAGGGACGGATCACCCTCGAGTTCACGAATGTCGAGGATCTCGAGCGACTTGTCGAGAACATGGGTCTGGAGACCCCCCTCACCACGGGGGACCACGGCGTCGAGGACTGATCCCGTCCTGCACTCCCGAGGGGACCCGCTGACGCGGGTCCCCTTTTTCCTGCCCGCTGGCGGAGCGGGTCCGATGGGGCCATGAACAGATGGTGACGAGCCCTCGCGTATTCTGACATATAGGTGTTGGACGTCATGAAGACCGTCCGTCGTGAGCTGACGGCGGGACGCGGTGTGGACACCCGGCATCGCAACACAGCTGGCAGTGGGCGCAATTGCGGGGTTGTCCACCGATGTGCACAACTCTGTGGACATCTGTCCCACCGGACCTGGGGTGACATATTTCCGGACCCCGCCCAGACGCTCCCGGCACTCCTTCATGACGCTCTTCTCGCTCCATCGCGCCCTGGTGGGCCGCGGCTCCAGCGGAGTCCAGACGACATCGGTAGCGCGGTGCCGGGGCGGCGTTCCACGGGAAACGTCCCATACAGGTAGCGACTCGGGCAGGTGGAGAGTGACCCAGGATGAGGGCGTCCATCAGCGCACTGCCCGTTGCGGGTCTTCTCACCGACATGTTCCCCGTGAAACGGCTGCTGTGCCGCCGTGGCTCGCGACTACTCAACCCGTTCGAGATGTATCGCGACGTTTCCCGTGGAACGTGTCTGTGCCGGGCAGACGGAGGGACGCCGCCTCCCGCAATCGTTTCTGCAGGGACACGTGCGCCGTGTTGCGCCCGTTTCACGGGAAACATGGCAGCGGTCG
>JAKDNE010000064.1 GCA_030451965.1 Brachybacterium sp.
TGGCCCGCCCCATCGTACGACCGCCTGGGCGGGGGGGGGGCCGGCGGGGGCGGCCTCGGGGGGGGGGGCCCCGGCTGTGGGGGAGGGTTCAGCAGAAGCCGCTGATCCCCATCCAGGCGTCCTCGGCGGTCGGCGCATCCTTGCGCTGGATGGTGGCCTCGATGAGGCCGAAGGGACGATCGGCCGCGTAATGCGTCTCGAGGTTGTTCTCGATGCCGGCGAAGCTCAGGTCGTAGACGAAGTGGTGCTTGTTGGGGCAGGAGAACTTGATCTCGTCGATCTCCGGGTGGGCCGAGAGGACGGCCTTGCCCATGTGGTGGAGGGTCTCCTGGAGCGCACGCGAGTAGTGATCGGTGAACTTCTCGAGCATGATCTGCTTCACGCTGCGGTAGACGGCGTCGAAGTCGACATCGGTGCTGTTGTAGCGCCACCGCGTCGCGATGTCCGTGGACATGACACGGTCATCGGTCTCCTTCAGGGTGGTGAAGCGGTCCTTCGGGTATCCCGAGAATCCGGACTGCGTGGACTTCAGGACCGTGAGGCCGTAGAAGCCGGAGATGACCGTGCGCTTCTGACCGTCCGTGACCAGCACCGCGGTGCGCTTCTCCTGCTTGGACTCGACGAAGCAGTGGTCATGGTCGTTGATCCGCTCCCAGGCGTGCTCCTCCGCGGCCCAGCGGCCGCCGGAGATCCACGCGAACTCGGAGGTGAAGTGGTCCGACAGCGCGAGCAGAAGCTGCTCGGGAGACTTGACCCCCTCGGTCTGGGCGAAGGCGAAGACCGTGTTCTTCTGGGTGTCGGTCGGGATGCAGTGGGCGTTGTCGCCCTTGGTGTGCATGTCCTCGAGGTCGCCGCGCAGCTGCGAGGTCACGGTGACGTCCCGGATCTCGTGGCGGTCAGTGTCCCGGGCGATGCGGACGACGTGGTTCTCGGCCTTGCCGTACTGGGTGGGCCCGAGGACGATCTCGCCGGTCTCGGGATCATCCGTGGTGCGATC
The DNA here is from genome assembly GCA_030451965.1 of Brachybacterium sp. Lineage (GTDB taxonomy): Bacteria > Actinomycetota > Actinomycetes > Actinomycetales > Dermabacteraceae > Brachybacterium. The sequence continues at coordinate 998 of JAKDNE010000064.1, forward strand.
CTGGATCGTGTCAGTCATGTGATTTCTCCTTCGATGGTGATGGTGTCTGCGGAAGTGGGAGCGGCCCCTGCGGGTGCGGGGGTCAGCTGCCCCGGTAGGTGGAGAAGGCGAAGGGGCTCAGCAGGAGCGGGACGTGGTAGTGGTCCTGGTCCGGCTGAACCGTGAAGTCCACGGTGACGCGGGGGAAGAACGTCGCCTGGTCGCGGCCGGCGAAGTACTCCCCGGTCTGGAACGTGATGCGGTATTCGCCCGGGTCCAGCACGGCGGGCCCGAGCTCGCGGGCGCGGCCGTCGGCATCGGTTCTCGCCGAGGCGATGCGCTCGCCGTCGGCGGCCTCGAGGTGCAGGACGATGCCGGTCGCGGGGGTGCCGGTCATCGTGTCCAGGACGTGTGCGGTCAGGTGGCTCATGCGGTCAGGAGTCCTTCGAGTCGGAGGGTGGCGATCTGGCGGAGCTGCTCGGCGACGACCAGGAGCTCGCGATCCGGCTGATGGGCCATCCGCTCCTCGAGCGCGTCGAGGATCTGTGCGGGGCTCCTGCCGGCTGCGCGGATCAGGAAGACCCGGCCGAAGCGTTCTTCGTAGGCGATGTTCCGTGCTCGCAGCTCCCGCTGCAGCTCGGCATCGTCGGGATCGATGGCACTCTGCTCGGACCGGGAGAGCCCGGCCTCGGCGCTCTGGCCCTCGGCGCGGTCGCCGATGCGGGGGTGGTGGGCGAGCGCCTGATCGATCTCCGTCTCGGTCAGCGGCTCGGCGGCGGTGCGTGATGCCTCCAGCAGCTCCTCGACAGTCCCGAAGGGACGAGCGGCGATGATCTCGTCGCTCCATCGGGGGATGTCGAGCGCGGGGCTGAGGACGGCGGCCGCGGCCTCCGGCTCGAGTGCGTTGAACTCGTCGATGTTCATCTCCCACTTCCTCGTGGTGACGGGCCCGGTGACGGGGTCTCCCTATGGAGTCGTCAGGGGCGGCGGGTGGCGATCAGGCTCCGACGCTGGAGTGCTGAGCGAACTTTCCATTTCCGCTAGGTGGAAAGTTGTTTTCGTTATGGGTATTCAAGCGGAGTACTTCCGGCCTGTCAAGGGTGTCGGTGCGGCGCGTCGCGAGACGACGGCTGCGGTGCGCCCGAGGCTGCCGGATCAGGACCCGAGGGCCCCGATGAGGTTCACGACATGATCCGGGACCGCCACACCGTAGTCGGCGCTGAGCACTGTCCCGTCCTCCTCGAGGACGATCGTGGTGCGCACGGGGCCGATGCTCGTCTCGCCGTTGATCGTCCGCTCTCCCCAGGCCCCCCAGGCCTGGGCCGTCTCGGAGCCCGGGTCCGACAGGAGCGGGAACGACAGGTCGTGCTCGCGTGCGAAGTCCCGGAGGGTCTCCGGGGAGTCGGCGGAGATCCCGATGATGCGATAGCCGCGCTCGGCGAAGCGGGCCTCGTTGTCCCGGAAGTCGCAGGCCTCGGTGGTGCAGCCGGGAGTGAAGGCCTTCGGGTAGAAGTAGACGACCGAGCGCCGGCCGCGGAGGTCTCCCAGGGAGACCTTCTCTCCGCGGGCGTCGGTGAGGGTGAAGTCGGGGGCGATGTCCCCGGGGCTGAGACGGTCGGTCATGAATTCTCTCCTTGGTCAGGCGTGGCGGGATGCGACGGCGGTGGCGCAGGCGGTCGTCACCGCGAAGGCGAGCATGAGCCACGTGGGCAGCCGGTACCGCTGCGAGCGGTCGGACAGGACGAAGTCCGGATCGCAGGTGATGAGCGCGCTGTGAACCGAGGTCGTGGGTTTCGGCGAGGTGGTCATGGCGTGCCTCCGGGTGTCGGTCGCGAGTGGTGCGCGAGATGCGGTTCGGATCCATCTAGTGGAAGAAGATTTCCACTACATGGAAAGTAGCCGAGATCACCGCGCCCGTCAAGAGGCCCCGGCGGATATATCGCGCCACGAAGGGACCCGCCCCGCGGCAGGTCGGCTCGGCGCGCGTCCGACCTGCCCCTCGCCAGGGCAGATGCTTGATTCCCTGTGCTGCGTTCTGCCCGGATCCTGAGATGGACGAGGGCCGGAGGGACGGCACGCCCCCGCGGGAGCGCGCTGGGACCCGCCGCCGTCGGCCGACCTCGCGCGGGTCGGACCTCCCGTACCGCAGCGGCGGTCTCAGCGGGAGCGCGGCAGCAGGATGAGGGACAGCGCGATCGCTGCGACGGTGCCGATGACGAGCATCCATGGCCCCAGGGCCACCTGGGACAGCACGACCACGACCAGCCCGCCCAGCAGGCTCAGCGCGAGCACGGGCAGCAGCGCGCGAATCGTCAGGCGCCAGGCGGAGGGGGCGAGCACACCGTGCACGGGGAGCGTCGCGGAGAGCGCGAAGACGCTGTGCGCGATCAGCAGCGCGATACCGACCGCGGCGGCGCGCAGGAACGAGAGCTCGCCCTGCCCGAGCAGGCTCAGCAGGATCGCGCTGGGAGCCAGCAGGCCCACGTCGCTGTCGGGGCTGCGGAACTGCACCAGCAGTCCCGCGGCGACCGTGCCAGTGAGCAGCGCTGCGCCGAAATGTGCGAAGAGACCGAACCCGCCGAGGGCGGTCGCCAGCGCGAGGAGCGTCGCCACGGCGCCGAGGGCCCGCAGCAGCCATTGCGTCCTGCTCACCTTCCGCAGCTCGAGCAGGTGCTCGGCGAGTGGATCGAGGAGCTGTCCCAGGCGCATCAGGACCTCCTCCTGCGCGGGGCCGAACGGGCGGCCGAGAGCGAGAGCAGCACCGGGGCGAGGGACGAGGGCCCCTCCCAGGCGGTGATCGGCACCCCCGCCTCCCGCAGCTCTCGCACGGTCCGCTCGCGCAGCAGGCGCCGCATCGCCCAGGCCTCGGGCCAGAACCGGTGGGAGACCTTCCCGTCGACAGGCAGCGGCTTGCCGCGCAGCACGGACACGTCACCGATGCTCGGCGGCAGGGTGTCCACCACGATCACGTCGGCGCCGTGGGCGACCAGCACGCCGATCTGGGCGATGGTGTCCCGGCTCAGCAGCGGCGTGCACACCACGGTGAGGGTTCCCGGCCGCACCGAGCGCAGCCGCCGCACCGGGCGCAGGATGTTGTCGTCGCGGCTGGCGCGTGACAGGGCGGTGGTGAGCACCCGCAGCTGGCGTGGTCCGGAGCCGGACCGGACCGGACCGATCAGGTGACCGATATCGAACACCGAGACCCGGTCACCGGCGGCGAGGTAATGGCGGGCGATCGCCGCGGTGGCACGGATGGTCATGTCCAAGCTGGTGGGGTCCCCGGCCGCCGCCCACGGTGCCGGAGCCACGTCCGCGATGGTGTCGGTGACGATCAGGACCTCCGTGTCCTGCTCGGTGAAGGTCGCGTTGGTGTGCAGCTCGCGGGTACGGCTGGAGACGCGCCAGTTGATGCGGTGCAGGCGGTCACCGGGCCGGAAGGTCCGCACCTCCGACAGGGCGGTGCCGTCACCGCGACGCCGGGACAGATGCGCGCCGCTGACCCCGATCGGGGTCGGGACCTCCACCGGCGCATCGAGCACGGTCGAGGCCGGGACCACCTGCACCTCGGTGGGCGGCAGGTTCCGCTGCGCACGGTAGGCGCCGAGCGCATCGGCCACCAGCACGTGCAGCGGACCCACCCGGAGCTGCCCCCAGCGCTGTGCGCTCACCCGCAGCTGCACCTCGCCGTCCCCGGCGAGGGAGCCGTGGCGCGGGGCGAGGTCGAGATGGGGGTGCATCGGGAGGGTCGCGGTGGTGAGCACCCCGGGAGCGGTCCGCACGAGGACGGCCGCGGTGCCGCCCTCCTCGATGCTGCGACGGCTGATGCGCAGCTGTGGATCTGCTGCGGCGAGCTCCTCGCCGCGCAGGATGCGCCGGGCCAGGGACACCAGCGCCCAGGCCAGCATCGGCATCCCGACGAGGATGAGCTCCGGTCGTCCCAGTGCGAGCGAGAACGCGAGCGAGGCGCCACCGATCACCGCGGCGCGCACCAGGGCCGCCGTCGGCCGAGTTCGCATCCCCGTCCGCTGCAGGGGCGCGGAGCTCACGCGGTGGCCTGGGGGACCGGCTCGACCGCGGTGGGCACGGCCACCTGTCCCAGGACCGCCTCGACCACGCCGGCACCGGTCGCATTCTGCAGCCACAGCTCGGGCTTGACCGTGACGCGATGGTCCAGCGCCGCATGGGCCAGGGCCTTGATGTCCTCGGGGACCACATAGGCGCGGCCGCGGATCACCGCGAGCGCACGCGCGCAGGTGATCAGGGCGAGGGTGCCCCGGGGGGAGGCACCGACCAGTGCGTGCTGGTGGCTGCGGGTCGCAGCGACCAGCTCGACCGCGTAGTGGCCCACCGAGTCCTCGACGTGGACGTCCTCGACGGCCTGCTGCACCCTGAGCAGCTCGGCGGCGTCCAGCACCTCGGGCACGGTCTGCTCCTCGCGTCGACGATCGATCCGGCGGGAGACGACGTCCCATTCCTGCTGGGCGGTGGGATAGCCGAAGGACAGTCGCAGCAGGAAGCGGTCCAGCTGCGCCTCGGGAAGGGGATAGGTGCCCTCGTGCTCGATCGGGTTGGCGGTGGCGAGCACGTGGAACGGTTCAGGCAGCTTCCGGGTGGTGCCCTCGACGGAGACCTGCCGCTCCTGCATCGCCTCCAGCAGCGCGGACTGGGTCTTCGGTGGGGTGCGGTTGATCTCGTCGGCCAGCAGCAGACCGGTGAACACCGGACCGGGCCGGAACACGAACTCACCGGTGCGCTGGTCGAACACCTCAGCGCCGGTGAGATCCGCGGGCAGCAGGTCAGGGGTGAACTGGGCGCGGGTGAAGGGCAGCCCGAGCGACTGCGCGAAGGAGCGTGCGGTGAGGGTCTTGCCCAGCCCCGGGAGGTCCTCGAGCAGCACGTGACCACCGGCGAGGATGCCGGTGAGCACGAGCTCGAGGGATTCGCGCTTGCCGACCACCGCGGTCTCGACGGCGTCGAGCACGGCTGTGGCCGCAGCGGTGGCGGCTTGGCCCGTCATGGGGGTCGTCGGGGTGGTGTGGGTCATCTGTCCCTCTCCTCGTGCTGGGCGAGCTCTCTCAGGCAGCGGTGCAGGGCCCGCCGGTCCAGCGGGCCGACAGGATGCTGCTCGGCATCGGGCTGGCGAGCAGTCTCGATCAGCCGGTTCAGGTCGGGGCCCAGCGGCGGGGCGTCCGGGTCGAGGCTGCGCTCATCGGCGATCTCGCCGAGGGTGCGGAGCAGTCCGCGGTGGGTCATGCGGCGCCTGGGCTGGGCGCCGTGGGCGAGGTCCTCGAGGCGGCGCACCCGGGTGTCCTGCGCGTGGGGCAGCGCGTAGTCGACGTCGAGATCGAGCGCGGGAGCATGCAGCTGATCGGCGCGGTCGGCACCCTCGTCGATGAACCACCAGATCGTGCCGCCGGCCAGCCCGAGGGAGATCAGCACGGGCAGGGGGAGGAACAGGCCGAACAGGGTGCAGACGCCGTACAGGACCAGGGCGGCCAGGACGCTGATCACCAGCTTCGTCAGGAGCGGCAGCCAGGGGCGGATCATCGCGGCTCCCCCCGATCCGCGCCGTCGTCGAGATCCGCGGTCAGCCCGTCCAGCAGTGCGAGCGCCTCCTCGCGGTCGGTCTCGGTCAGGGGTCGGGGATCGAACAGCGCCCGACGGTACAGGTGGGCGAGCCGATCCAGCGCGGCGCGGTCGAGGTCCAGCCTGCCGAGCACCGCCACCACGAACTCGAGCGTGGTCTGGGCAGGGCTGCGGCGCACCCCCGCGTCGGCGATCGCGCGTTCCAGGGCGAGCCAGGCCGCGATCACGGCGTCATGGGCGTCCACCACCGTGGAGAGCCTGGTGCGGGCGTCCCGGAGTGCGGTCTTCGCCTGGGTGGCGGTGAGCTCGTCCTCGTCGGTGAGGTCCGCGATGGCGGGAGCAGGCCGGGCGAGCCTCCGTATCCGGTACGCCACCCAGACGGCGACGGCGAGCAGGATCGCCCCGAGGACGACCAGGGTGATGAGCAGCCCGGTCCCCGATCCCTCCGGGTCCGGGGGCTCGGTGCTCACGTCATAGGTGGACCAGTCGGGCTCCCCATAGTCCTCCCGCTGCGGTGCCCACTGGTACGAGGCCTCGGTATCGCCGGTATAGACAGCGCCGGGGCCGCGGTCGGCGGCGGCGCCGAGTGCGACCAGCCCGATGGCCCCGAGCGAGACCACCAGCAGCAGCACGACCACCAGCCGGCGGTGCGCAGCGGTGCCCGCCGCGGACCCCGCAGGGGTCCCGGCCCGGGTGTCGGTGCTGGTGCCAGCACCGACGTCAGGCTCAGCACGGGTCACGCGGACTCCTGGGTCGTGCCCGAGGCTGCCCGTCCAGGATGCGCGGAGGCGACGATCACGGACTGCTCCCCGGCGATGCGGGTGAGGATCAGCGTCGCGGACTCGTTGCCGAAGCGGCGCGGGCGCAGCTTGCGCCGCAGCTCATCGGGTTCGACGGCGGTGCCTCGCTTCTTGATCTCCAGCACGCCGAGGCGGTGCTCGCGCAGATAGGAGGTGAGGCGCTTGAGGCCGAAGGGCATGACGTCGCGCACCGTATAGCCGCGGGCGAAGGGGGTGGCCGCATGCCGGTCGCCCGTGAGATAGGCGATGGTCGGATCCAGGGTGTGGGCGCCGAGCTGCTCGGCGAGGCCTCCGATCAGGCCGGCTCGGATCACCGCGCCGTCGGGCTCAAAGAGGTGATCGCCGAGCGGGCCGGGTTCGGGATCGGCGGCGGTGCCGGCCAGGCGGTCCAGTCGATGGGCACCGCGGCGATCCACGAGCACGGCGGAGGAGAGGACGCCCTCCCGTGCCAGCGGTCCGAACCAGGCTGTCGCCTCGAGCACCTGGCCGTGGAAGGACAGCCACTGCACCTCGACGTCCTCGGGCAGGGCGTCCCGGGCGATGCCGGGGCCGAGCTTCGCCCCCAGCGGACCTGCCTCCCCGCCGTGCCCGAGGCGCCGGGCGAGGTCGATCACCGTCGACAGCGGCGGCTCGTACTCCTCGGGGTCGTGCAGGCGCCGGGTGCCGCCGCGGGCGGGCGCCCGTCGGGCGGGATCCAGCCAGATCCCCTCGGTGTCGCGGGGATCATGGCCCTCGGCCTCTCCCAGCTGCGCCCGGGCATGGGGGAAGGGGAGGAGATTCACCGTGGCCACGGCCACGGTCAGCGGGTCGCGGTCCACAGCCTGGACGTTGAGTCCGAGCCCCGCCAGCGCCATCGAGTCCCCGCCGATGCCGCAGCCGAGGTCCGCGACGCTCGCCACGCCGGCCCGCTGGAAGCGCTCGGCATGCAGTGCGGCGATAGGCAGCCGGGTGGCCTGCTCGAGGCCGTGCGGGGTGAACAGCATCGAGGACGCGAACTCCCCGAACTTCTCCTCGGCCCGGGTGCGCAACCGGGACTGGGTCAGCACCGCGGACACCAGTTCGGGGCTGTGTCCTGCCTCGCGCAGTCGCGCGGCCTGCCGCAGCGCCTCGTCCTCGCGATACGCGGGCAGGGAGTTCAGCAGCGCCCACCCGGCGGGCTGCAGCACGGGTTCGAGGGCACGGAGCGCCGCCTCGGCATCATCGACAGGGGGCACGACCATGGAGACGAGCGTACCCGCCGCGTGGCTGTCCGGTGCCGCGGAGCGATGCGGGACCCGGGTGGTGCTCAGCCGCCGATCTCGAGCACGAGCTTGCCGCGGGTGTGCCCCTCCGCGAGCCGGTGATGCGCCTGTGCGATCTCGCCCAGCGGCAGCACCTCGGAGACCTCGAGCGGGTAGCGGCCCGCGCGGATGCCCTGGGCGAGGCGGTCCAGACGGTCCCGCCCCGGGACGATCGCGGGGATCCGCGCCTCGATCCCGCGCTGCAGGGCGGGGGAGAGGTCCGCGAGCGAGGGGAGCACGACGATCCGGCCGCCGCCGGCGAGCTGGTCGAGGCTGGGCAGGAAGGTCGAGTGGTAGTGGGTGTCCAGCACGACGTCGACCCCGCGGCCGTCCGTGAGGCGCTGGACCTCCTGGGCCCAGTCGGTGGTGTCGTAGGTGATGGGGGTGGCTCCCAGCTCGCGGATCCGCTCCGCATTCGCCGACCGTCCGGTGGCCAGGACCGTCGTCGCGCCGGCCTCCAGGACCATCGGGATCAGCAGCTGCCCGACGCCGCCGGTGCCGCCGTGGATCAGCACCGTCTCCCCCTTCTCGATCCCGGCCGTGTCCCGCACGGTCGCGATCGCGGTGAGCCCGACCAGGGACAGGCCGGCCCAGCGGGGGAGGTCCTCGTCCGGGATCTCCCCGGGGATCGGGGCGAGATCATCCGCCGAGATCGCGATGACCTCGGCCGCCACGCCCCGCCGATCCTCGGGCGCACGCATCCCGAACACGCGGGTGCCGACGGTGAGGCCGCGGGAGCCCAGCTCCGCCTCGTCCAGACCGGAGCCGGCACCGATCACGGTGCCCGCCATCTCGCGCCCGGTGCCGGCGGGGAGCTCCAGGTCCTCCGACCGGCCGGAGGAGCCGTCGCGGATCTTGAAGTCCAGCGGGTTCAGGCCCGCGAACGCGACCTGCACCAGCACCTCGTCGGGGGCCGGTGCGGGCACCGGCGCGTCGGTGTGCAGGGTGAGGACGTCGGGGCTGCCGAAGCGGTCGAAACGGATCTCTCGCATGCCTCCATGATGCACCCCGCACCGACATCGCGGCCATGGGGGATCATGGGAGCAGACCGCCGCCCCGCCACCCAGGAGGATCATGTCCGAGACCCGCCCGGATCCCCAGCACTGGCGGGACCTCCTGCGGCGCGAGATCACGCTGCCGTCGGCCCTCGAGCAGGTGCCCACGGAGCAGGCTCTCGGCCGCACCCTCGCCACCGAGGTGCGCAGTCCCGAGGCGATGCCGGCCGTGCCGATCGCCGCGATGGACGGCTTCGCGGTACGGCGCGCTGACCTCACCGCCCCCGGCCGGACCACTCTGCCCGTGAGCGCCGAGCTGCCCGCTCGTCCCGGCGAGGTCCCCGCCCTCGCTCCCGGTACCGCGGTGCGCATCATGACCGGTGCCGCCGTGCCCCGCGGGGCGGAGGCCGTCATCGAGGTCGAGACGACCGATGCCGACCCCTTCGGACCGGTGCCCGCGACGGTGACCATCACCCTCGATGTGCTGCCGCCCGAGCAGCGGCACGTGCGCGCTCCCGGTGAGGAGGTCGCCCGCGACGAACTGCTGGCCACGGCCGGGGACCGGGTGGGGCCCGGGCTCGTGGGCCTCGCCCGCGCCCTCGGAGTGGCGACCCTGGCCGTGTGCCGTCGTCCCCGGGTGCGCGTCGTGGTCACCGGGGACGAGCTCTCCGCGGAGGCGGACCTGCCGGGCAGTGTGCGTGAGTCCAACGGCGCCATGCTCGCCGCCGCGCTGCGCGCAGACGGAGCCGAGGCCCTGCCCCCGCTGCACAGCGGTGACGACCACGCCGGACTGCGCGAGACCCTCGCCCGCGCCGCCGCGGACTCCGACCTGGTGCTCACCACCGGCGGGATCGGTCACGGAGCGTTCGACGTGGTCAAGACCCTGCTGGGCGAGCACGGCAGCAGCACCTCCCGCTTCGCGCACCTCGCCCTGCGGCCCGGAGGCCCGCAGGGCTGGGGCCGGCTCGACGGCGGGGTGCCCGTGGTGCACCTGCCCGGCACCCCGGTCGGAGCGCTGGTGGGCTATCACCTCTTCGTCCGGCCGCTGCTGGCCGGGACCGACGCCGCGGTGGCCACCGTGGCGCTCGGCGACGTCACCGCCGACACCGCCCGCAGGCGCCCCGGCGCCGTGCATGCGCTGGCCGGCCGCCTGCGCCTCGACGAGGACGGGCGCGAGGTCGTCGACCTGCTGCCGGGCCGGCGCCTGGCGCCGTACGGCCGTGCCGACGCGCTCGTGCTGCGCGGGGCACCGGGCGCCGAGGACGGCTGGGCCCGGGTGGTGCGGCTCTGACGCCGAGGACGTGAGGTCACACGCCCAGCGTCCCTCATCGACGCTCCCTGTCCCTCACCGTGCTGGATTACGGTGGACCCATGTCTGCGCCTCTTCTCACCCCCGACCCCGGAGGCACCCTCCATCTGCGCCCGCACGGGGCGACCGTCCTCTGCGTGGTCGTCGGCGTGCTGGGGCTCGGACTCACCCTCGATGCGGTGATCCGCGCCGGCTGGCAGGGCGTGCTGGTGCTGCCGGTGCCGCTGCTCTTCCTCGCCCTGGTGTGGATGGTGCTGTGGGCGCCGCAGGTGGTGCTGCACGAGGAGTCCGTCGAGGTGCGCAACGTGCTGGTCACCCACCACCTGCCCTTCGCCGCCATCCAGGAGGTGCGCCTGGGCGCGATGCTCCGCTTCGAGGTGACGGCCGATCGCGCCGCCACCTCGACGATCACCGCCTGGAACGCCCCGGCGCTGGGACGGGACGCGCCATGGCGGCGTGAGGCGGTGATGTACGAGCAGCGGCTGCGCGGACGCAGCAGCACCCCGCAGGAGCGGCTGGTCACCGATCAGCGGCGCAGCCGGTCCGCCGTCGTCGCGCAGCGCTGGGAGGACTGGATGGACCAGCGGGACCGGCAGGGACGCTCACCGGTCGATGGCACCGAGGGCGTCATGACCACGCGCCCCAACGTGCTGCAGATCGCCGTGGTGGCGATCCTCGGCGTGCTCGTGCTCGCGCGGGTGATGCTCTGAGCGGGTGTGCCCGGGCATGAGAGGAGGGGCCGGACCCCCCCCCCCGGCCCGCCCCCCCACTACCCACCAGGGGGGGGGCC
>JAKDNE010000065.1 GCA_030451965.1 Brachybacterium sp.
CGCCGGGGCGCGCGCGGGCGAGGTCCACCCACAGCTGCGCGCCGGTGCGCGGATCTCCCGGGCGGCTGGGCTCGGGCAGGACGGCATGGCCGAGGCCACCGGGACCGTGGGTGTCGTCGGCAAACATCGGCTCCTGCACCAGCGGCCGGCCCGCGCCGCGGGCGATCGGCGCGTCGACACCGAGCAGTTCGGCCAGGACCAGGTTGTTGCGGTGCACGGCGGTGACCTCGACGTTGCCGCCGGTGGAGACGATGCCGGCGATCTCGGCATCCGGATGCGCGGCGAGGTAGCTCAGGGCGATCGCGTCATCGATGCCGGTATCGCAATCGACCAGGATGGGGAGAGTCATGGTGCCAGCGTACGGTCGCCGCCGTGGGGCAGGTGCTGGCGCCGTCGCTGCTGCTGCGGGAGGATCGGGGGATGGCGCATCCGCAGATGTTCGATGACGACGACCCGCTGCTCGAGCAGGTGCGGTCGCTCGCGCTCGCCCTGCCCGGAGCGCAGGAGAAGATCAGCCACGGCAGGCCCGCCTTCTTCACCACCAAGGTCCATTGCTACTACGGCGGCTCGGTGAAGACCGGTGGGCAATGGCACGCGCACGACCAGGCCGTGGTGCTGCACCTGCCGCCGGCCGAGACCACGGCCCTGCTGCAGGACCCGCGCTGCTTCGTTCCGGCGTACCTCGGTCCCTCCGGCTGGATCGGCGTGGAGCTGGACGAGCGGACCGATGCCCAGGAGCTCGCCGAGCTGATCGAGGAGTCCTACCGCACGGTGGCGCCGACGCGTCTGGTGGCCCAGCTCGATGACGCGGCCCGATGATCCCGCTTGACCCTCACGCGACGTCAGGGAGGACGGTGGTCCCCATGACCGAGATGACAGTGCACGAGGACCTCACCGTGGGACGCGTCGCCGACCTGGTCGGCGTCAGCGTCCGCACCCTGCACCATTGGGACGGGATCGGCCTGGTGCGCCCTGGCGGGCGCAGCTGGTCGGGGTACCGCCTGTACGACGCCGATGACGTGGCCCGGATCCACCGGGTGCTCGTCTACCGCGAGCTCGGTCTGGCGCTCGCGCAGATCGGAAGGATCCTCGATGATTCCTCCGTCGACCCGCGCGAGCACCTCCAGCGCCAGCGGACCCTGCTTCAGGAGCGGATCCGTCGGCTCGAGAAGACGGCACGCGCCGTCGACGAGATGATCGAGAGGACCGACATGGACCACAGCAGCACCGGCCTCAGCCCCGAGGAGCAGGCCCGCATCTTCGGCACCGACTGGGACCCCGCCTACCAGGACGAGGCGCGCGAGCGCTGGGGCGGCACCGACGCCTGGAAGCAGTCCGCGGCGCGCACCCGGGACTGGGACGCCGCGCAGTGGCAGGAGATCAAGGACGAGACCGATGCCGTCGAGGCGGCGCTCGCCGATGCCCTCGGCCGCGGCGTCGCACCGGGCAGCGCGGAGGCGAACGCGCTCGCCGAGCGGCATCGGCTCACCATCGAGCGCCACTACGACTGCACGCCCTCGATGCAGGTGGTGCTGTCGCGGATGTACACCGAGGATCCGCGCTTCGCCGCCCACTACGACGAGCGCACCGCGGGTCTCGCCGCCTGGCTGCGGCGCGTGATCGAGGAGAACGCACGGACCCACGGCGTCGACCCGGAGACCGCCACCTGGCAGTGAGGGCCCGGGTCAGCGAGGGGGCAGGTTCTCGGTGATCTTCGCGATCGCGAAGCCCCATCCCTGCCCGACGGACGTCTTCGGTGGCAAGGAGATCTCATCGGGGTTGGTCATCACGTCCAGCAGGGCGGGGCCATCCTGGTCGAGCAGCCAGGTCACGGCGTCCTCGACCCCGTCGGGATCCGAGACCCGACGGGAGGCCAGCCCCATGGCCTCGCCCACCCGGGCGAGGTCGGGGTTGTCCAGTCGGGTTCCGAACTCCGGCAGCCCGCCCTGCTCCTGCTCGAGCTTGACCATCCCGAGACGCCCGTTGTCGAACACCAGGACCTTGACCGGCCACCGATAGGTCACCGCCGTGCGCAGGTCGCCCAGCAGCATCATCAGCCCGCCGTCGCCGCTGCATGAGATGACCTGGCGCTCCGGATACAGAGCCTGGACCCCGAGCGCCTGCGGGAGCGCGTTGGCCATCGAACCGAGGTTGAAGGAACCCAGCAGGCGACGCCCGCCGGTCATCCGCACGAAGCGGGAGAGCCATACGGTCGACATCCCGGTGTCGGAGGTGAACACCGCGTCGGCGGCCGCGTGCCGATCCAGCGCGGCGGCGACGACCTCGGGGCGGATCAGCTCCTCGGGATTGTCGAAGGCGCTGCGCACCTTCCCCAGCAGGGAGTCCTCGTCGTGGTCGGGATCGACCAGATGCTTCTGCTCCGACTGCCAGGAGTCGTAGCGGCGGCGGGCCCGATCGAGGTGGGTCGTGTCCGTGCGGGCGGGCAGATCGCCGGCCAGCAGCGCCCGCACGGTGGCACCGGCATCACCGACCATCGCGTGCTGGACCGCGGTACGGCGTCCGATGTGGGCCTGGCGTCGATCGATCTGGATGACCGTCTTCCCTTCCGGGTACCACTCTCGATACGGGAAATCGGTGCCGATCAGCACCAGGACATCGCACTCCTCGAACGCACGCTGCGCCGCTGGGTTCCCGATGAGCCCGGACTGGCCCACCTCGAAGGGGTTGTCCTCGTCGAAGGTGTCCTTCCCCTTCAGCGTGACGACCATCGGGGCCCGCAGCCGTTCTGCGAGCTCGAGGACCGGGCCGCGGGCATCCCTCGCGCCGATGCCTGCCAGCAGGGTGACGCGCTCCGCGTCGCGCAGCACCACGCGCGCCGCGTCGATCGACGCCGCATCGGCCGTTGCCGGCGACGCCGGCGGGGCGATCACCGGTGCTCGCGATCCATGCGGGAGCTTCTGCGAGCCCATGTCCCCGGGCACGGTGAGCACGGCGACGCCCGGTCCGTCGTAGGCGGCGTTGACCGCCTGCTCGAGCAGCAGCGGCATCTGGGCGGGGTCGGTGACGGTGCGGGAGAAGACGGCCACGTCGGCGAAGAGTCGGTGGTTGTCGACCTCCTGGAAGAATTCGCTGCCGATCTCCTGGGTGGGTACCTGCCCGAGGATCGCGAGCACCGGGGCGTGGGACTTCTTGGCGTCGTAGAGGCCGTTGAGCAGGTGGATCGACCCCGGTCCGACGGTGCCCATGCACACCCCGAGGCGGCCGGTCAGCTGGGCCTGCGCGCCGACGGCGAAGGCCGCGGCCTCCTCGTGCCTCACCCCGGTCCAGTCGATACGCGGCTCGTGCCGGATCGCCTCGGTGATCGGGTTCAGGGCATCGCCGACGACGCCCCACATCTGGGAGACGCCGTGGTCGGCGAGGGCCTGGACGATGGTCTCGGCGATGGTGGTCATGGCGCCTCCTGCGGTCGAGCGTTCAGGCGGGCGGCGTCGCCGCCCGCCGGTCCGGGCTTCTCGGTGATCCGGGTCCTCAGTGATGGGTGCGGAACGACTCCGCCGAGGCAGCGGCCCAGGCGGCGGCCCAGTCCTCCGGCGGGTCGGTGAGCAGCTGGTGCGGTTCCAACCACTCGTACAGCTCCGCATAGGAGTCATTGGCCGTCTGGGAGAGGTTGCGGCGCAGCATCCAGGGGCGCAGCTCCGAGGGACTGGAGACCCCCATCGCCGCCATCAGCTTCACAGCCTCGGCGACCGTCCCCTGCTGGTACTGCGTCACCCGGACAGATTTGTCCTCGACGACGAGGCCGCGCTGACGATACGGGTCCTGGGTGGTGACCCCGGTGGGGCAGCGGCCGGTGTGGCAGCGCTGGGCCTGGATGCAGCCGATCGCCATCATCATCGCGCGGGCGGAGTTGGTGAAATCGGCGCCCTGGATGATCCGCTTGACGATGTCGTTCCCGGCGGCGATCTTCCCGGAGGCCCCCAGACGGATGCGGTCCCGCAGTCCGACCCCCACCAGGGCGTTGTGCATCGTCATCAGGCCCTGGGTCAGGGGCATCCCCATATGGTCCTCGAACTCCAGCGGGGCCGCGCCGGTGCCGCCCTCGGAGCCGTCGATGATGATGAAATCTGGCGCGGTCCCGACCTCGAGCATCGCCTTGCACAGGGAGAGCACCTCTACCTTGCTGCCCACGCAGAGCTTGAACCCGACAGGTTTGCCACCGGAGAGCTCCCGCAGCCGGACGAGGAACTCGATGAGCCCCACAGGGGTATCGAACATCGTGTGCGAGGCCGGGGAGACGCATTTCTCGCCCTCGGGGACACCGCGGATCTCGGCGATCTCCGCCGAGACCTTGGGCGCCGGCAGCACTCCACCGATGCCGGGCTTCGCGCCCTGGCTGAGCTTCACGGAGATGCACTTGACCTGATCCTTGGTGGCCTTCTCCCGGAAGACGTCCTCATCCAGCCGGCCGTCCTCGGTGCGAGCGCCGAAATAGCCGGTGCCCAGCTCCCAGATCAGATCACCGCCCATCTCCTCGTGGTACGGGGTGAGCGAGCCCTCGCCGGTGTCCTGGGCGAAGCCGCCCCTCTGCGCACCCTTGTTCAGGGCGCGCACCGCGTTGGCACCCAGCGCGCCGAAGCTCATGGCCGAGACGTTCAGCAGCGCCATGGAATACGGGCGGGCACAGTCCGGGCCGCCGATCTGCACGCGCGGGACGGACTCCGGCGTAGGGGCCGGGTGGATGGAGTGGACGAGGTACTCGTACCCGGCGGCGTTGACGTCGCGCTCGGTGCCGAAGGCCTGCTCGCCGTGGATGCCCTTCGCGCGCTGGTAGACGATGCTGCGGGTGTTGCGGTCGAAGGGTCTGCCGTCCCAGTTGCGTTCGATGAAGTACTGCTGCAGCTCGGGGCGCAGGCCTTCCAGCAGGTAGCGCATGTGGCCGATGACCGGATAGATGCGCAGGATCGTGTGGCGCTTCTGCGTCAGGTCGTGGGCTGCCAGAGCGCCCACGGCGGTGCCGGCGACGCCCAGGGCGGCGGCGACGGTGGTGCGGAGGGAAGAACGAGCCATCAGGATCTCCTCGGGGTCGCTGGGCGCCCCCGGATCCGGTCTCCGTCGGACCGCGGCGGAGCGGACACCGGGATGATGTGCATCACGCACCGTTCCATGCTCGCACGCCGCGACGCGCAGGGGGAGAGGGGGACGGTGATCGATGCGTCTTCACCGGGCCGGCGGACCGGTCCCAGCGGCCGCAGTGCGGCCCTTCGGCGAGGCCCCTCACCCCACGGCCCTGGGCGGGGTGCTCCCAGCAGCTGGGCTCTCTACACTCGCCCCATGAGCCCTTTCGCGGATTTCGTGCTGCTGGAGCCCCGGGAGGTGCCGCTCGGCGGCCCCCGCGGTATGACGGTCCACCGCACGTTGCCGGCTCGGCGCACCTCCCTCCTCGGGGCCTGGTGCTTCGTGGACCATTTCGGGCCCGACGACGTCTCCGCCTCCGGGGGCATGCAGGTGGCCCGCCACCCGCACACGGGTCTGGCGACCGTGTCCTGGCTGTTCGAGGGCGCGATCACGCACCGCGACTCGATCGGCAATCATGCCCTGGTCCGCCCCGGCGAGGTGGACATCATGGTGGCGGGCTCCGGTATCACCCACTCGGAGTTCTCCGTCGCCGACACCACGATCCTGCACGGCGTCCAGCTCTGGTACGCGCTGCCCGACCGTGCGCGCTTCCGCGCCCCGCACTTCGACATCTCCACACCGCCAGAGATCGGGACTGCCGAAGCCCGCGCCCGCGTTGGCCTGGGCGCCTTCCGCGCCACCACCGAGGACGGCACGGTGCTCCGGGACCGCAGCGATGTGCAGACCGACACCGCGCTGAGCATGGCCCAGCTCGATCTGCGGGCAGGCCGCACCCTGCGCATCGACCTGGACCCAGGGCACGAGTACGGACTGCTCGTCGATCGCGGTGCCGCGCGGCTCCGTGCTGACCTGCCGAGCCCAGGCTTGCCCGGTGCCGGCCTGCCGAGCGCCGACCAGCCGACCGTGGACCGGCCCGGAGCCGGAGGGCGTGAGACCACGATCGCGAGCCGGGAGCTGGTGATGCTGCCCGACGGCGCCACGCAGCTGACCCTCCGCGCCGAGGCCGGGGAGGACCTGCGGGCGATGCTGCTCGGCGGGGAGCCGCTGGGGGAGGACATCATCATGTGGTGGAACTTCGTGGGCCGCACCCACCAGGAGATCGAGCAGTTCCGCGCCCGCTACCAGGCGGAGATCGGGGCCGAGCTTTCCCTCGAGGACGCTCCGATCGCAGACATCGCACTCGAGCGCGGAGGTCTCGAGGAGGAGGATGAGCAGTTCGGGCCCTTCCCCGCGAACACCCCGGACGCACTGCCGGCACCAAGACTGCCGCACGGCCACCTGCGCTCCCGAGGCCGGCGCGGGCTCCGCGCATGACCCACCTGACCCCACCCCCGACCGTCGAGGGACGACCGCGACTGACGGCCCGACGAAGGACGATGTGACCCGCACCGACATGAACAGCGCAGAGATGAACAGCACCGAAATGGCCAGCACCGATATCAACAGCGCCGAGGAATCCGGCACCGGCACCGCACAGCATCCCGGCGCGGCATCGGTGGCCGCGCCCGACCAGACGGAACGCGTGATCCTGCAGGCCGCCGACGAGGAGCGCGGCACCGACTGCTCCTGCGACCTGATCGTCGTGGCCGACAGCACCGGCGCGCTGACCGCCGCCGCACTCGACTCGCTCGCCGAGCAGCCGGATCATCGGGTCTGGTCCTGGAACGCCTCCCGCGCCGAGACCTCCGCGCTCGCCGAACGCTTCACCTCCGCGGTGGCCGCCGGACAGCTGGTGCTCGCGACCGGGACGGACCCCCTCCCGCTGGAGGAGTTCGCCGCAGAGGCCGATGCCCACCTGGTGCTCGCGCGCCTGCCCAAGTCCCTCGCCGGGCTGGAGGACCTCGCCCGCCGCCTCGCCCGCCTCGCCGCGCACGGCGGATGCGCGGACCTCACCCTCATCGCGGGCGGTCGCGTCAAGCACATGACCCGCTCCCAGAACGAGGTGCTCGCCGGCTCGTTCACCGAGGTCCGCGCCTCACGGGGCGTGGGCAAGTCCCGTGCACTGATCGCCTCCGGCCCGCGCCCTGACGCTCCTGCACCGGAACCCGCCACCGGTGGCGTGACGGTGACGGTGCACGGGCAGCAGCGCGAACTGGCGCTGCGGGGCAGCGGCGGGGTCTTCGGCGGAGCCCGGGCCGACGCCGGCAGCCTGCTGCTGCTGGACGCACTGGATCGGGCGCTCGTCGGGGGCGAGGTCTCCGCGGAGCATGCCGTGGATCTCGGCAGCGGCAACGGGCTGCTCACCGCCCACCTCGCCGCCGCCCTGCCCGAGGCGCAGGTGCTGGGCAGCGATGACGACTCCGAGGCGGTCGCCTCCACCCGCGCCACCCTCGAGGTATCGGGACTCTCCCGCGACGGGGTGCGCGTGAGCTGGGACGAGTCCCTGTCCCAGGTGGCCGATGGCAGCGTCGATCTGGTGCTGTTGAATCCGCCCTTCCACGACGGGACCGTCGTGGACGCGACCCTCGTCCACGGGCTGCTGGACTCCGCGGCCCGGGTGCTGTGTCCCGGCGGTCAGCTGTGGTTCGTCCACAACTCCTACCTCCGCTACCGCGCCGAGCTCGAGGCCCGCGTCGGCACCGTGCAGCAGCGCGCCCGCGACCGCCGCTTCACCGTGCTCAGTGCGGTGCGCTGACCGGCCACGTCCCACGGGTACCGGAAAGTCAGGATCCGAACCAGATCCGGACCGGAAATGGTTCGGATCCTGACAATCCTGGTGGTGCGGTGGTGCGGTGGTGCGGTGGTGCGGTGGTGCGGTGGTGCGGTGGTGCGGCGGCCCGGCGGTGGTGGTCAGCCGACCAGGCTGCGCAGCACCGAGGTGAACATGGCCAGGCCGTCGGTGCCGGAGCGGGTGCCCTCACCGGGCTGGTCCGGGCCGAAACCGGCCTCGACCGCGTGCTCCGGATGCGGCATCAGGCCCACCACGTTGCCCGCGGCGTTGGTGATCCCGGCGATGTCGTGGCGCGACCCGTTGGGGTTGGCCTCGAAGCCCGCGGGGCCGTGCGTGGCGCCGGCGGTGTAGCGGAACACCACCCGACCCTCGCCCTCGAGCTCGGCGAGCGTGCGCTCGTCGGCGACGTACTGGCCATCCTGATTCTTCAACGGGATGCGGATCACCTGGCCCGCCTCGTACCCGCTGGTCCAGGCGGTGCGGGTGTTCTCCACCGCGAGGGGCTGATCGCGGCAGAGGAACGCACGATGGGCGTTCTTGATCATCGCGCCGGGCAGCAGGTGCGTCTCGCACAGGATCTGGAAGCCGTTGCAGATGCCGAGCACCGGCATCCCGCCCTTGGCGGCGTCGACCACCTTCTCCATCACCGGGGCGAAACCGCTGATGGCGCCCGCGCGCAGGTAGTCGCCGTAGGAGAAGCCGCCGGGCAGCACCACGGCCTCGACGCCCTGCAGATCGTCCTCGCCGTGCCACAGCGCGACCGGTTCGCCCCCGGCGATCCGCACGGCGCGCAGCGCGTCCCGGTCGTCCAGCGTGCCCGGGAAGGTCACCACACCGATGCGCATCAGGCCTGCGCCTCTCCGGCGGCGCCGTCCTCGACCTCGATCGAGACAACGTCCTCGATGACGGGGTTGGACAGCAGGGTCTCCGCGGCCTCGCGCAGGGAGGCGAGCACCTGCTCGGTGACCTCGCCCTCGACCTCGAGCTCGAACCGCTTGCCCTGGCGCACCGAGGCGATGCCCTCGAAGCCCAGGCGCGGCAGCGCGGCGGCGACCGCCTTGCCCTGCGGGTCGAGGATCTCCGGCTTGGGCATGACGTGGACCACGACACGTGGCATGGGTGCTCTCCTGGGGGACGACGGCCGCGGGATGCGGTCCTGGCGGGTGAGGGCTGTAGGTGCGGGCCCGATCGGCGCGCGGGGCGGCCGACGGGACGGACCCGACCCCGACATGGTACCGAGCCTCAGCCGAGCGGCGGCGGCCTGCCCACGCTGGGATCCGCCTCCTGGCCGGGCGCGGTGGGCGGTCAGAGCAGTCCGCGCTCGAGAGCCAGCGTCACCGCGCGCGTGCGGTCGGTGACGCCGAGCTTCTCGAACACCCGCAGCAGATGAGACTTCACCGTCGACTCCGCGATCGCGAGCTGCCGGCCGATCTGCGCATTGGAGCTGCCCATGGCAACCAGCCGCAGCACCTCCAGCTCGCGCGCGGTGAGCGCCTCGGGGCGGGGAGCGCGCAGCGAGGACGCGATCGCGGCGGAGGCGACCGGGGCCAGGGTGGTACGGCCGGTGGAAGCACTGGCCACCGCCTCGAGCAGCTGCGGAGCCGGGGTGTCCTTGAGCAGGTAGCCGGTCGCGCCCGCCTCGATCGCCCGCAGGATGAGCGCATCGGTGTCATAGGTGGTCAGCACCAGCACGGGGACCGGGGTCGGGGAGGTGCTGAGCCGGCGAGTGGCCTCGACGCCGTCGGTCCCGGGCATCCGCAGATCCATCAGCACCACGTCGGGTCGGTCCCCATCGCGGAGCAGATCCTCGACCGCGCGCACTGCCTCCTCGCCGGTTCCGGCCTCCGCCACCACGCGGTGACCGGCGGTCTCGAGCACGGCCCGGACACCGGAGCGGAAGAGCGGATGGTCATCGGCCAGGACTATGCGCAGGGGGTCACTGGGCACGAGGTGCCTCCGAGGGGCTGGGGAACGACACCGTCGCGGCGTCGTCGTCGATCGGGTGAACGGTCTCGCCCATCGGGCCGTCCTTCGCATCGACCGGCAGCGTGGCGCGCAGCGTCGTCCCCGCGCCGCGGGAGGAGCTGAGGTGCAGGGCGCCGCCCTCGGCCTCGAGGCGGGACCGCATCCCCACCAGCCCGTATCCGGCGGTGGGCAGGTCCGTGTCGAAGCCGGTGCCGTCGTCGGCGACCTCGAGCAGCGCTTCGGCATTCTCGCGGGACAGGCGGATCCGCACGCTCGAGGCGTCGGCGTGGTGCTCGATGTTGCGCAGTGCCTCCTGGACGGTCCGCAGCAGCACCACCTCGGTGCGGGTGGCGACCGAGGACCAGCCCGTCGCGTCGAGGCGGGTGCGCACGCCGGTGCGCCCTTCGAGGTCCGATGACAGACGGTCCAGGGTGCCGGCGAGATCGAGCGGCGGCTGGGTGCGGGAGATCAGCGCACGGGACTGGGCCAGACCCTCCCGCGAGACCTCCTCGATCTGTTCCAGCAACGAGGCGGGGGCGGCGTCGCCCTGCCCGGCGGCGTCCGCCTGCCGGGCGGCCTGGGAGAGCATCGTGATCGAGGTGAAGGACTGGGCGAGGGTGTCGTGGATCTCGGCGGCGAAGCGGGTCGCCTCCTCCTCCGCACCGCGCCGATGCTCGAGGGCCAGCAGCTCGGTGCGGGTGTCCTCGAGCCGGCCCACCGTGGTGGCCAGCTCCTCGGCGAGCTCCCGGCGCTCATGGGAGAGCCGTTCGGTCTGCCAGATCCAGGAGGCCATCAGGATGGAGAACAGGGCGCTGCCGATGCCGCTGGCGAGCACGACCGCGATGTCGGCCGCGCCGCCGTCGAGCGCTGCGGGCAGGAGCACCAGCATCAGTCCCGTCGCCAGCACCAGGGTCGCCGCCAGCCCGGCGCGGTAGCTGGACAGCAGCACCCACATCAGCATGAACGCCGCGAACAGGTGCAGTCCCTGGTGCGAGACCACCTCCAGGGCCAGGGCGATCGCACCGAGCGCCGTGACGCTCACCGCACCCGCCCCGGGCAGCCCACGCAGCACCACTGCCCAGTGCGCGGCGGCGTAGACCGCGAGCCAGAGCAGGACCAGCAGCGCCGTGAGCGGCCCGGGGGAGACCACCAGCCCCAGCAGCGCGGTCCCGGCCACCACCAGGTGCAGGGGCCAGTTCGTGGCCCAGGTCCGCGGAGAAGACCCGCGGGCATCGAGGTTGCCACCGGCGATCAGCGTGCGCGATTCAGCCGGCATCACGAGGGCTCCATCGGAACGTGGTCCGCGCCAGCACCAGCATCACGACCAGCCATGCGGTCAACACTAGCGCCGCCAGAGCCTGCACCGGCACGTCGGCGAGCCCGAAGGGCGCGATCTCGATCTGCTCCCCGAACTCCGGCGGCAGCAGCGAGAGGCGCAGACCGCGAGCGATCCAGGCCTGGGGGAAGAGATACCCCAGATGCTGCAACCAGGTGGGCAGCTCGGACATCGGGATGTAGCTGCCCGAGAAGAAGCTGAGCACCACCGTGATCGGGGTGGCCGCGGCGATCGCGGCACGGCCCGAGGGCAGCGCCGAGGCGAAGGCGACGCCGGCCGCCGTCGCCGCGGCCGTGCCCAGCAGCAGCACCCACGCGAAGGTGAACACCTGGTGGGGCATCGGCACATCGAACAGGAACTTCGCCACCACCACCAGCAGCGAGGTCTGCAGCGCGGTGTTCAGCAGCACCAGCACCACCTTGCCCAGCAGGTAGGCGCTGCGGGGCATCGGGCTGACCACGAGGCGCCGCAGCGTCCGGTCGTCCCGCTCGGTCGCGATGATCTCCGCGGTCGACTGGAACCCGGAGGTCATCACCGCGGCCGCGATAATGCCCGCGAGGTAATAGGTGGAGACCTGCACCTCGCTGCCGTCGGGCA
>JAKDNE010000432.1 GCA_030451965.1 Brachybacterium sp.
CGGCGACCTTGAAGTCCATGTCGCCGAAGGCGTCCTCGGCACCGAGGATGTCGGTGAGGGCCGCGAAGCGCACCTCGGACTCCCCTGCAGCGTTCTCGATGGTGTCCGAGATCAGGCCCATGGCGATGCCGGCGACCGGTGCACGCAGCGGCACACCCGCGTTCAGCAGCGACAGGGTCGAGGCGCAGACGGAGCCCATCGAGGTGGAGCCGTTGGAGCCGAGCGCCTCGGAGACCTGACGGATCGCGTAGGGGAACTCCTCGCGGGTGGGCAGGACGGGGACCAGGGCGCGCTCGGCGAGCATGCCATGGCCGACCTCGCGGCGCTTCGGGGAGCCGACGCGACCGGTCTCGCCGGTGGAGTACGGCGGGAAGTTGTAGTGGTGCACGTAGCGCTTGCGCGTGACCGGCCCGAGCGAGTCGATCTGCTGCTCCATCTTCAGCATGTTCAGCGTGGAGACGCCCATGATCTGGGTCTCGCCGCGCTGGAACAGGGCCGAGCCGTGCACCCGCGGGAGCACCTCGACCTCGGCGGAGAGCGCACGGATGTCGCGCAGTCCACGGCCGTCGATGCGGACGCCGTCGGTGAGGACCTTCTTGCGAACGACCTGCTTGGTCAGCGCGCGGAATGCACCGCTGACCTCCTTCTCGCGACCCTCGAGCTGCTTGCCCTCGACGGTGAGCTCCTCGACGACCTCGTCGGCCAGCTGCTCGGTGCGCTCTTCGCGCTCGGTCTTCGCAGCGATCGACATGACCTCGGCGAGACGCTCGGCGGCAGCCGCCTCGACGGCGCTGTAGGCGTCGTCCTGGTAGTCCAGGAACAGCGGGAACTCGCGCACCGGCTTGGCGGCGGTGGCGGCCAGCTCCTGCTGGGCGACGCAGAGACTGCGGATGAAGACCTTCGAGGCCTCGATGCCCTCGGCCACGACGGCCTCGGTGGGGGCGATCGCACCCTGCTCCTTGATGAGCGTCCAGGCATTGTCGGTGGCCTCGGCCTCGACCATCATGATCGCGACATCCTGGTTCCCCGCCTCGTCCTCGACGATGCGGCCGGCGACGACCATGGAGAACACGGCCTCGTCCAGCTGCGAGAAGGTCGGGAAGGCGACCCACTGGCCGCCGCCCTGGGCGTTCGGCATGAGCGCGATGCGCACGGCGCCGATCGGACCGTTGAAGGGCAGGCCGGAGATCTGGGTGGAGGCGGAGGCGCCGTTGATGCCGACGACGTCGTACGCGTCCTCGGGAGCGTTCGCCATGACCGTGAGCACGACCTGGACCTCGTTGCGCAGGCCCTTCACGAAGGCCGGGCGCAGCGGACGGTCGGTGAGGCGGCAGGCCAGGATGGCATCAGTGCCGGGACGGCCTTCACGGCGGAAGAACGAGCCGGGGATGCGGCCCGCGGCGTACATGCGCTCCTCGACGTCGATCGTGAGGGGGAAGAAGTCGAGGTGCTCCTTCGGCTTGTTCGACACGGCGGTGGCCGAGAAGACCATGGTGTCGTCGTCGAGGTAGACGGCGACGGCGCCGGCGGCCTGCTGGGCCAGGCGTCCGGTCTCGAAGCGGACCTCGCGACGGCCGTAGGAGCCGTTGTCGATGACTGCGGTGGTGGCGGTGATGTCGGGGCCTTCCATGGCCATGGGACTCTCCTTGAATGGGGGTGCCCTGCCGGTGCGGCCTTCGTCAGTCACCCGCGGCTGCCGGGGTCCCGGATCTCCGGAACCCCTGCTCCGCGGGCCACTGCCGAGGACCGAACCTGATCGGGGCGGTGGACGGATAGCCCGCCGTCCGAGGGCGGCGGGCACACGAAACCGCCGCCCGCCCTCAGGGGCGAGCGGCGGCGATCGTCACCGGCGGATGCCGAGACGCTTGATCAGCGAGCGGTAGCGCTCGATCTCGACGCCCTGCAGGTACTGCAGGAGACGCTTGCGCTGACCGACCAGCAGCATCAGACCACGACGGGTGTGGTGATCGTGCTTGTGGGTCTTGAGGTGCTCGGTCAGGTAGTTGATCCGATGCGTGAGGAGCGCGACCTGGACCTCGGGCGAACCGGTGTCGCCCTCGGTGGTCCCGTACTCCTTGATGATCTGCTGCTTCGTAGCGGTGTCGAAGGCCATGGCTCTCCTGGGTCGTTGCGCGGCGCTCCGGGACCT
>JAKDNE010000433.1 GCA_030451965.1 Brachybacterium sp.
GTCATGACACCGATGTTAGTCACTAACATCACTGATGTCGAGAGACAGTCGACGTCACGATTCATCCTCGACGCCACATGAGGAACCGGCGGCGCTCAGTGCGCCGCCGGTTCCCCTGCGGTGATGGTGACGCCGCGCGCCCGTGGCGGGCGGCGTGCTCGTCTCAGTGCGTCTCGTCCGCTCCGGCATCCGTCGGTGCGTCACTGGCAGGAGCCGTGGCGGCGCGCTTCCCCGGCGAGTTCCCCGTCGGCTGACCGTCGGTCTGCTCCCGCAGCGCCGCCCCGAGCGCCTCGCCCTGGGCCGCGCCGGTGACGCGTCCCTGGATGAGGTCCGGGATGTTCAGCCCCAGCGTGGACTCGACGGTGTCGAACACGCCGCGCAGGGCACCGGCGGACTCGCCGGAGAACTGCTTGCCGGCCACGTCCCCGTCGTTGCCGTCGGAGCTGACCACGGTGATGTTGCCGATCTGCGCGTAGCCCTTGGCGAAGGTCTCCATGAGGGTGGGCAGCTGGTCGACGACGCGCTGGGCGAGCAGCGCCTCCTGGTTCTCCTTCAGGGCCTCGGCCTCGGCGCGCATGGCATCGGCACGCGCCTCGCCGGCCAGGCGCTCGGCATCGGCGTCGGCCTCGGCGCGCAGCTTCACGGCGCGCGCATCGGCCTCGGCGACCTCGGCGCGGGCCTCCGCCTGACGACGCTGATCGTAGGCCCCGGCGTCGGCATCCTTCTGGCGGCGGTACTGCTCGGCGTCGGCGACGCGCTTGACGTCCGCATCCAGCTGCGCCTGCTTGTTCTCGGCCTGCTGCTGGAGGACTTCCTGGCGGGACTTCTCGCCGGCGAGGGCCTCGGCCTGCTCGGCCTTCGCCCGGGCACGACCCACCTCCGCCTGGGCATTGGCGCGGTTCGTGTCCAGCGCCTGATTCTCGACGAGGTTCTGCTCGTCGTTGCGGATCTGCTCCTTGGCGACAGCACGCTCGGCGTTGGTCTGGCTGATCTCGGCCGCCTGGCGCTTCGCCTCGATCTCCGGGGAGCCGAGGGACTGGATGTAGCCGACATCGTCGGTGATCCCGCGGATCTGGAAGGAGTCGAGGATGAGGCCCTGCTCGCGCAGCTCCGGGATGACCGTCTCGGCGATCTGCTCGGAGAACACCTTGCGGTCGCGCATCAGGGAGATGACCGTCTGCTGGGCGACGACGCCGCGCAGCACGCCCTCGAGCTGATCCTGGGTGAAGGGCTCGATCGCCTCGTCCTGGGAGCCGAAGCGCTCGGCCGCCCGACGCACCAGATCGCTCTTCGAGCCGATCTTCACCAGCGCGACAGCCTCGACGGTGACCGTGACGTTGTCCGCGGACTGTGCCTCGGCGCGCATGTTCACCTGGCGCTGGCGCAGCGAGATGACCTCGTGCCGCTGGGTGACCGGGTTGACGATCGCCTTCCCGTTGACCACGACCGTGGTCGCCGAGGTGGTGCCGTCCTCGTTCTTCTGGCTCTTGCCGGAGACCACGAGCGCCTCATCGGCCCGGGCGACCTTGATCCATCGGCGGATGATGAAGAAGACGATCGCCGCGACGACGAGGAGGGCGACGACGATCAGGGCGACGAACCCGATGATCCCGATGCCGAGGAATGTATTCATGCTGCTTCCTTCGAGGGTGTTGAGTGCGTTGCCCCAGTCTTCCACGCCTCGCTCGCGTGGGGGTCGTTACGACCAGTGGAGGCGAGGCGCCCGTCAGCCCTCGAGGAGCCGGAGGCCGCGGTACCGATTCACGGCGGCATGGACCTCGAGGGGGCGCGGCCGGGCGAGATGGCCGGGATGGCCTCGATGCGGTGACAGGCTCTCCAGGCCCTCGGCGTCCAGGCGCACGAACAGTGCAGTGATCGCCGCGTCCAGCGTGGGCCGGGAGCCGGCCGTGCCGGGGTGCTCTGCGGGCCCGGGCTGCTCGAGCAGCTCGGCCAGGCGATCCAGGGCATGGGCGATAGCCGTCGTCTGTGCGGCATCGACCAGCTGCGAGACGGCTGCCAGGTCGATGTGCTCACGCCCGAACCGGATCGTGTCGCGCCCGCGCGCCGCGGCGGGTTTGGTCTTCCCCGTCGGCCGCAGCGCCCCGGCGGTGGGGATCCGGGCCCGCGTCGGGCCG
>JAKDNE010000434.1 GCA_030451965.1 Brachybacterium sp.
GCCAGGAGGGTCAGCGACGCATCTACAGCCTTCGTCTGGAGCCATTCCGTGAGGTCGACGAGTGGCTGGGGGAGTACAGGGCGCTGTGGCAGAACCGGCTCGACGCGCTGCACACCGAGGTTGCTCGAGGAGCGAAAAAGGAGCGCGGATGAAGATCATCGGGACGGTGCGCGAGCTTGACGAGACGCACGGAGCGGTGCGCGTCGAGGAGGACTATGAGACGGACATTCACGACCTGTGGGAGGCCTGCACGAAGCCGGAGCGGCTGGCTCGGTGGATCGCTCAGGTCGCCGGCGACCTCCGCGTGGGGGGTGATTTCGAGGCATGCTTCGCCAGCGGATGGGAAGGTGTGGGGCGCATCGACGCCTGCGATCCGCCGCGTCGACTCCTCGTCTCGACCTGGGAGGCGGGGCGATCGGACGAACAGGTCATCGAGGTCACGCTCACCCCTGCTGAGGACCATCGGACCACGCTGGTCATCGAGGAGCGTGGTGTGCCCATCGAGCAGCTCGCAGAGTACGGCGCCGGCTGGCAGGTCCAGGTCGAGGATCTCAGCGCGCACCTCGCAGGAGGCGAGCGCTGCGAGATCAAGAGAAGATGGCAGGAGCTCATTTCGTTCTATCGGCAGCTCGTGACCGACTGATCGAACGTCCGCGTTCCTGGACAGCCTGCGTGTCAAGCGCGTGCGATCGTGGCGCATGAACTCATGTGTTGGTTTGTCGTGCCCGAGTGGCCCGCGCTGATCAGGAGACGCTCACACCGTGGGTGTCAAGAATGTGCAGGAGTGCCTCCGGGTCGGCCACCGTCAGCGTCGCGCCAGGGTGGAGGAGTCTGCCTGTGGGTTCCATGGCGGGCACGGGGGCGTGGAATTCGAGACACACCGCGTCATCACCGTTCGTGGCAAACGTGATGCCGTGATCTGCCAACGAGAGATGTGCTGGCCCCGCGGTCTTGATGAAACCGAACCCGCCGGTGCGTTGTGCATGCTTGATGTTTGTCAGGGGCGTGCGCAATCGCCACAGGCCGAAGTGCACCTCAAGTTCGTTCCTGTGGACCGCTGCCCAAGCCGTGCGCGGCGTGACGCCGAACAGGAGGGCAGGTAGGCGGTAGGCCGAGGTGAACCGGAACGGGTAGCGACCCGATCCGAGGCCATGCGCGGGGGTGGTCATGTAGCCACGATAGTCGGTGATCGAGACACCCTGCGGCGTGCCGAGTCGGTTGCGGGGGCTCCTTGGGTCATGGCCACTCTGCTCGCAGAGGGGCACGAGAGGTGCTAGAACCTGACATAATGCACGTTATCGGCGAAGTGTGCAGTCCTGAATCTCAGCCCTTCTTGAGAGCTGTGAGTCGTTGTGCTCAGGGCTTGCGAAAGATAAGACCGTCCGGTCGACGTCTGGACGTGCACCGATCTTTGCATGCCGTTGTCGCGAGGCTCGCCCGGCGTGCAGCCATCTGTTCCTGCACGTTCGAACGGCGATCGTTCGTCACACCTCGCATGCTGTGGCCAGTCCGCGTTTGCGCCGCGGGTTGCGTTGGGTCCCCGCGGTCCAGCGGGCCATCTCGGAGGGTGCCGTAGGCCGCCGGTGCCGGAACAAGGGCGACTCACGGATCGACTTCGGCGGATCACCAACGGTTGACATAACGTTGACCACTTTTAGGTCTGGTGTGCTCCGTGGACGGCGGCCAGCAGTTGCACCCCTCTGCAATCGTCACGGACCCACGTACGCCGCGAGGTGCTCGCCGGTGAGCGTCGAACGGTCGGCGACCAGCTCGGCCGGCGTACCTTCGAAGACAACCCGTCCGCCGTCGTGCCCAGCGCCGGGGCCGAGGTCGATGATCCAGTCCGCGTGCGCCATCACCGCCTGGTGGTGCTCGATGACGATGACCGACTTCCCAGCCTCCACGAGACTGTCCAGCAGGCCGAGCAGGTTCTCCACGTCGGCCAGGTGGAGGCCCGTGGTCGGCTCGTCCAGCACATAGACACCACCCTTCTCCCCCAGATGCGTCGCCAACTTGAGGCGTTGCCGCTCTCCCCCGGACAAGGTCGTCAGCGGTTGCCCCAGGCTGAGGTAGCCGAGCCCGACGCCGACGAGCCGCTCGAGGATCTTGTGGGCGGCTGGGATGCGGGACTCGC
>JAKDNE010000435.1 GCA_030451965.1 Brachybacterium sp.
CCAGCGCGGGATCCTCGAGCGGATGCAGTTGGAACGGGTCGGCGACGAGGTCGTGGCAGGTGGGCCACACCTCGCCGCGTCGCGCCGAGAGCACCCACATGTGGGTGGGAGTGCGCAGACCGCGCTGCTGCAGCCCGTCCGGAGCGGCCTCGTCATGGAAGAACGGGACCACGGAGTCCGGATCCGCCGCGGCGTGGGAGAGGATCTCCGGGCTGAGGTCCTCGCCCACCATCCGAGCGGGGATCGACCCCGCCAGACCCACCAGCCCCAGCAGGGTCGGGGCCATGTCGAGCGAGCCGATCAGCGCCGAGGACCGGCCCGGGGCGAGGCGCGGGGGCCCGGAGACGATCAGCGGGATGCGCATGGACTCCTCGAAGGGCACGTTCTTGTCGATCCGGCCGTGGCTGCCCAGCTGGGTGCCGTGGTCGGAGGTGAACACGACCACGGTGTCCTCGGTGAGGCCGCGCTGCGCCAGCGCGTCGACGATCCGCCCCACCTGCTGATCGATCTCATGGACCGCGGTGAAGTACTGCGGTGCGACCCGCGCGGCCTCGGCGCGGATCTCCTCGGTGACGTTCGGGCGCACCAGCAGCTCCTCGCCGCGTCCCGCGAACTGCTCGTGGACGCCGCGGGGGAGCTGCGCGAACGGGGGATGGGGCGGGTTCCAGGAGACCGCCAGCGCGAAGGGTCCCCCGCCGTGCTCGTCGAGGAACTCGATCGCCCGGTCCGTCTCGTGCGCGGCGGACCACTGCTCCACGTCGATCCGGTCCTCGCGCCCGCCGTCGGTCGCCCAATAGTGCGGGCGCAGATGGTTGTCGCAGCAGCCGTAGGAGTACCAGCTGGAGAAGCCGAAGCGACGCTCCGGCGGCGAGTACGCGTCCCACACCTTGCCGTCGTCCCGTCGCCCCTCGCCCCAGATCTCGTCCTCCGCCGTGGGCGGCTCGAGATGCCACTTGCCGATCCACCCGGTGGCCATCCCGTGCTCGGCCATCACCGCCGCCCAGCTCTCGGCATCCGAGCGCAGGCCGACGCCGGCGGCGGCGGTGGCGGAGTTGACGTTGAGATGCACGCCGTTCTGCTGCGGGGTCTGCCCGGAGATGAGCATCGCGCGGTGCGGGCTGCACACCGGATAGGAGCTCAGCGCCGTCTCGCACCGCACGCCGCGGGCGGCGAGCGCATCGAGATGCGGGGTCGGGACGGGATCGCCGTCCGGCTCCACGCACTGGGCCCGGAACTGGTCCGCGATCAGCAGCACCAGGTTCGTCATTTGCCCATCCCGACCGTGAGCCCCTCGGTGAGGCGGCGGCTGACGAACAGGAACATGATCAGCATCGGCAGCACCACGATGCAGATGCCGGCGAAGAGACCGCCCCAGTCCGCGCCGGAATAGGTCTGCTGCTGCACGAAGCCGATCAGCGCGACCGGCAGCGTGTACTTGTCCGTCGAGCTGAGCAGCGTCATCGCCATCAGCGTCTCGTTCCAGTGCGAGATCACCTGCAGGATGAACGCGGTCATGATGCCGCCTTTGGCCAGCGGCATGATGATGCGCAGCATCGTGCCCAGCGGAGAGGTGCCATCGATGGCGGCCGCCTCCTCGAGCTCCTCGGGCAGGGTGCGGAAGAAGGAGATCAGCAGGAACACCGTGAACGGCATCGAGATCCCGATGTACACCAGGTTCAGCCCGATCAGGCTGTTGGTGAGGTACAGGCGGGAGAGCATCACGAACAGCGGGATCATGATGACCTGTGCCGGGATGCCGAGCCCGAGCACGAAGTAGTTGCTGAGGAAGCGGGTCACGGGGGTGTCGACCCGGCCGAGGTAGTACGCCGCCGGAGCGGCGACGACGACCGTGAGCGCGGAGCTCACCAGCGTCACCCAGGCGCTGTTCCAGGCGGCCCGGCCGAAGTCGCCGACGGTCCAGGCCCGCGACCAGTTCTCGAACTCGAGCGAGGTCGGCATGCCGAACGGCTCGGCGAGGATCGAGCGGGTGTCCCGGAGGGACTGCACGATGATCCAGAAGAGCAGTGCGATCCCGAGGGCGACGGCCAGCCACAGCAGGCCCACCAGGACCATGCGCAGCGGGTTGCGCTCGGCGCGGGAGGCAGGGCTGCCCCGGCTGCGCA
>JAKDNE010000436.1 GCA_030451965.1 Brachybacterium sp.
GCTCGTCGTGGGCACGTATGTGCTGCTGGTGCTGGTGCTCGCGGTCTCGGGCGTCGCGAACTCCGGATTCGTGGTCGAAGGCGGCGCCTGGCCGCGCGAGGTCTCGGTGGCGCTGATGCTCGCCGCCTGCCTGAGCCTGCTCTGGCGGCGCCGACGCCCGGTGGTCGCCCTCGCGGTGGCGGGCCCGCTCAGCCTCGTCGAGATCGCCGCGGGTGGGCAGATCTCGGCGTACTTCCTGCTGTTCGAGGCGCTGTTCGTCCCGGTCATGCATGGCAGCCGAGCGTTGGCTCGGGTGACCACCTGGATCGCGTCCGCGGTCGGTGTGCTCGCAGTGCTGGCCGGGCTGCTCGTCCGGGCGCCCGGCGAGGTCGTCTTCGTCATCCTGCTGCTCTCCGCGCTGCTGATCTCGACCCCGCTGCTGTGGGGTTGGGAGGTGCGCCATCACCGCGAGGCCCGGCGGTCGGCCGAGCATCTCGCCGGTCTCGAGCACGAGCTCGCCGCCGCCCGCGCCACCCACGCGGTGGAGACCGAACGGCGCAGCATCGCCCATGACCTGCACGATGTGATCGCCGGGCATCTCAGTGCCGTGTCCCTGCACACCCACCTCGCCTCGACCCTCGAGGACCCGTCCGCGCGAGACGGATCCTTGACCACCGCGCGGGAGTCGGCGCATGCGGCGCTGCGTGATCTGCGCGCGATGATCGGGGTGCTGTCCACCGAGGACGAGGGCTCCCTGCCGTCGGCGACCCTCGACTGGTCCTCGCTCGCCTCTCGGCTGCGGGGCCGGGACCCGGAGGCGCGCGTCAGCATCGACCCGGCCATCAGCGACGCCGTGCAGGTGGGGCCCGCGGTGCAGGCGGCGCTGCTGCGGATCGGCGCCGAGGCCGTCACCAACGCGGTGCGTCACGGAGAGGCCCCGATCTCGATGGAGGTGCGGGTGGAGCCCGCGGGGGTGCGGTTCTCGCTGCGCAACCGCCGTGCGCAGCCGTCCGTGACCGGCACCGGGATGGGGCGCGGAGCGATCACGCACCGCGCCGAGGCGGTGGGTGGCAGCGCGAGCTCGGCCCCGATGCCGACCGACGAGGCTGCGCGCGATTCCTGGCAGGTTCTCGCCCAGCTTCCTCTGCACGCCGATGCCGGCGTCATCCATCCCGACCGCGTCGCCGAGGAGCCCCGTCCATGATCAGCCCGTCCCACGACGACAGCGCCGCCGCGACACCGGCCCCTACGATCCGGGTGGTCGTGGCCGATGACCATCCCGCCGTGCGCTCCGGCCTGGTGACGCTGCTGGACTCCGCCCCGGACATCACCGTGGTCGCTGAGGCGGCCGACGGCGATGCCGCGGTGGCCGCCGCCCGCGAGCACCGGCCGGACGTGGTCCTCACCGACGTGCGCATGCCGGGAGCCACCGGTATCGAGATCACCCCGCACCTGCGCGAGACCGGAGCGAACGTGCTGGTGATCTCGGGTTTCGATCTGGACGACTATGTGCTCGGCGCGCTCACGGCCGGGGCCGACGGATATCTGGTGAAGACCGAGAGCCCGCAGCGGATCCTCGCCGCAGTGCGAGACGTGCACCGCGGTGATGCGGTGCTCTCCGCGGCCGCGACCCGGGCCGTGGTCGGGGCACTGCGAGGGCGATCGAGTGCGCCCGGGCCGGACGGCACTGCTGCGTCGCCCTCGCCGGACCCCGCGACCGCGGATCCCGGCGAGGCTCCCCGCCCCGCTTTCACCGGTCGGGAGGAGGATGTGCTCGCGCTGGTCGCGGAGGGGCTGACCAACCAGCAGATCGCGAGTGCGCTGTTCGTCGAGGTGACGACGGTGAAGTCACACCTCTCCCATGCGCTGGTGAAGCTGCAGCTGGATTCCCGGGTGCAGGCGGCGCTGTGGTGGCAGCAGCATCGGGGATGACTCCGAGGGCGATGTCGTCGCCCTGAGTGACTGATCACAGAGGCGGATCGGCGCATCATCTGCGAGGATGACCGAGGTACCGGGCTCGCCCGCGACCGCTCCCGGATGATGCCCCTCGCCCCCGCGCAGAGCACCACGCACCGCATGCTCTGCGGTGATCGTCGGCCGTCCGGCCCCTCGATGAAGAAAGCACCTCTCCCCGCTGATGCCCT
>JAKDNE010000437.1 GCA_030451965.1 Brachybacterium sp.
ACGTTCAACCGCCTGATCTCCTACCGTTCGTACCTCGCAGTACGTCGATCAGGCCTTGGCAGCCGCGCCCTTGGCGGCGATGACCTGGACGACGAGGTTGGCGAAGATGTCCTCGTGCAGACGGACGGTCGCCTTGTGCTCGCCGAGCGAGCGGATGGGCGTCACGAACTCGACGGTGCGACGGTCGATGTCCTTGTCGAAGATCGCCTTCACGCCCTCGGCGATCTCCTTGGAGGAGACCGCACCGAAGAGACGGCCGTTCTGGCCGGCGCGCTCGGCGATGACGACGGGCTTGGACTCGAGCGAGGACTTCAGCGACCGTGCGTCCTCGATGTTCGCGATCGCGCGCTTGCCACGGGCCGCACGGATCTGGTCGAGCTGACGCTGGCCGCCCTTGGTCCACGGGGTCGCGAGACCGCGAGGCATGAGGAAGTTCCGGGCGTAGCCGTCCTTGACGTCGACGACGTCGCCGGCGGCTCCGAGGCCGGAGACCTCGTTGGTGAGGATGAGCTTGGTGGTCATATGTTTCTCTTCCTCGCTCAGCGACCGGAGGTCGCGTACGGCAGCAGGGCGATCTCGCGGGCGTTCTTCACGGCCTTCGCGATCTTGCGCTGC
Source organism: Brachybacterium sp. (assembly GCA_030451965.1). GTDB lineage: Bacteria > Actinomycetota > Actinomycetes > Actinomycetales > Dermabacteraceae > Brachybacterium. The sequence continues at coordinate 616 of JAKDNE010000437.1, forward strand.
TCCTGGACGGAGACGCCGGTGACCCGACGGGCGCGGATCTTTCCGCGGTCGGAGATGAACTTGCGCAGCAGCGCAGCATCCTTGTAGTCGACGGTCTCGACTCCCGCAGCCTTCAGCGGGTTCTGCTTCTTCTTCGGGGGACGAAGAGAGGGCTTGGCCATCGTGGTGCTCCTTCTTTCTGAGGGGAGCCCGGGCATGCACCCGGGATGGAATGGATCAGTGTGATGCAGTGATCGCCGGAGCGATCAGAAGGGCGGGTCGTCGTATCCGCCCTGGTTGCCGCCGCCGGCCCACGGATCGGCAGCCGGGGCGCCCTGGGGAGCGTTGTTGAATCCGCCCTGGCCGCCCTGGTTGCCGTACCCACCCTGCTGGCCGCCGCCCTGAGGGGCGCCGCCGCCGAAACCGCCACGGCCTCCGCCGCCTCCGCCGCCGCGCTGGACCTTGTTGGCCTTTGCGGTGGCGTACTTGAGGGAGGGTCCGATCTCGTCGACGTCCAGCTCGATGCTGGTGCGGTTCTGACCTTCACGGTCGGTGAACGAGCGCTGCTTGAGACGGCCCTGCGCGACGACGCGGGTGCCCTTCTCGAGCGACTCGGCCACGTTCTCCGCGGCGTCGCGCCAGATGGAGCAGCGGAGGAACAGCGCCTCGCCGTCCTTCCACTCGTTCGCCTGACGGTCGAACATGCGGGGGGTCGACGCGATGGTGAACGACGCGACCGCGATGCCGGACTGCGTGAAACGCAGCTCGGGGTCGGCGGTGAGGTTGCCGATCACCGTGATGACGGTGTCATTCGCCATGGGTGCTCCTCTGCTCCGGGATGGGGTGGGGTGGTGCGTGGGTCAACGACCGCGGATCAGGCTGCGTCCAGACGCATGACCTTGGTGCGCATGACGGACTCGTTGAGCCCGAGCCGGCGGTCCAGCTCCTGTGCGGTGGAAGTCTTCGCCGTGAAGGTCAGGACGATGTAGATGCCCTCGGTCTTCTTATCGATCTCGTAGGCGAACTTCCGCTTGCCCCAGACGTCGACGTTGTCGATGGTGCCGCCTTCGGTCGGAATGACCTGGACGAGCTTCTCAAAGGTTTCGGTGACGGTCCGCTCATCGACGGACGGGTCGAGGATGACGACCATTTCGTACTTGCGCATGTTCTGGTACCCACCTCCTGTGGTCTCTGCGGCCACGGTCTCTCCGTGGCAGGAGGGTTCATGCCATCCGGTCCGGACATCGGCGATGCCCGTCACGGACCGGCTCAGCCTACCTGCGGCACCCGACATCGGCCAGAGCACACCGACGGGTGCGCGGCGCATCACAGACACGCGCCCCGTCGCGCCTCATCTCAGCTCGTCGGCGGGCGGCGCATCGCCCTGCGGACGCGGACGTGCCAGCCTCCGGTCCGGGTGCTCGCGCTACTGCGAGTCGCCGTCTCCGCCCTTGTCGCCCCCGTCTCCCGTGCCCTGACCGTCGGCGCTGGTGTCTCCGTCTCCGCCGCCCTGCTCCT
>JAKDNE010000066.1 GCA_030451965.1 Brachybacterium sp.
GTGGCCGTCGGTCGGGTGGGTCCGCTCCTCCTGCGTGGGGTGGGGCTCGTCGGAGCGGGGCGAGCGAGAGATGTTCTCGGCCACATCACTGATTTTGCCACCGATCCGGGAAGATGCACCCCCCGCCGAGGCCACAGTTCGATGTCATGCGTGCTGGCACCGCGCCCGGGGCTCGCTCTCGCCCCGTCTACGATGAGCCCATGACGTTGTCGGGCAGTTCTTCGCGCGAGGCGGGGCGCGGGAGCCGTCGAACGGCACCCGTGGGCCACGCCGCCATGCGCTCGGCCAACCTGAGCCTGCTGCTGCGCCACCTGCACACCCGCGGTGGACGCTCCCGGGCGACCCTCGCCCAGGAGACCGGGCTGTCCAAGGCCTCGGTGACCTCGCTGGTCAGCGATCTCGCCGAGCGCGGGCTGGTGCAGGAGGGACAGGTCGAGCGCCGGGGCACGGTGGGCCGGCCGGGCACCGAGGTGCGCATCTCGCCGCAGCACGTGGCCGGGATCGGGCTCGAGCTCAACGTCGACTACCTCGCCGTCTGCCTGCGGGATCTCGCGGGGGAGGTCCGCTTCACCTCGTCGGTCCCGATGCCGTACGTCCTGGAGGCAGGGGTCGCCGACGGCCGGTCCTATCCGCCGGGCCTGGTCCTGGACCACGTCGCGCAGCAGCTGGCCGAGAGCCTCGAGTTCGCCGCCCGTGAGGGGCTCTGGGTCGCCGGGATCACCATCGCCCCGCCCGGCCCCATCGACTACGAGGGGGTCAGCGTGCGTGTCGCCGCGAACCTGGGCTGGACGGATGTGCCGCTCGGGGAGGAGCTCGCCGCTCGCCTCGGCCCTGACCATCCGGTGCTCGCGCTGGAGAACGACGCGAAGCTCTCGGCGCTCGCGGAGGCGCCGCGGCTGGCACGGCGGGGCATCACGGACCTGGTCTATCTCACCGGCGACATGGGCGTCGGCGCGGGCATCATCGCCGAGGGTCGGTTGATCCGCGGGTGGTCCGGGTTCTCCGGCGAGGTGGGGCACATCGGCCTGGACCCGGCGGGGGAGCGCTGCCGGTGCGGGCGCCGTGGCTGCTGGGAGACCATGGTCGGCTTCGACACCGTGCTCGCGGTCCTCGACGAGGACGATCCTGCCCGTTCCGGACGTCTGCCGATGCTCGAACGCCTCGAGCGGCTCCGGGTGCTGCTGGAGGGCGGCGATCCGCGCATGCACGACCGCTTCGCGATCCTCGTGGACGATCTCGTGCGCGGCGTCGGCGTGCTGATGGACGTGCTGAACCCGCAGGCGATCGTGCTCGGCGGCTACTTCGGGTACTTCGCGGATCTGCTGGTGGGGCCGGTGCAGTCCGCGTTGGATGCACGCCTGCTCGCCGCCGACGGGCGGGTCGAGGTCAGCGGCTCCGTGCTCGGCCTGGATGCCGCGGCCGTCGGCGGCGCCGCCGCGGCGCTCGAGCGGGTTCTCGAGGACCCCCTCCTCGCCCCGCCCCTCGTCGTCGACGCCACCGCCTGAACCACCGACCCGATCAATCCCTGGCGCTCCCTTGACACCGGCCACCACTGGGCATAGTTTGTTCTGAACGTGAACGTTTTAGGTGTCGGGGCTCCCGCGCGATGAGCGCACCCCTGTCGCCGTCGACGAAGGAGCGAGCATGATCAAGTTCGGCACCGGTGGCTGGAGGGCCATCATCGGGGACGAGTACACCCGCGAGAACGTGCGTCTGCTGGCCCAGGCGCTCGCCGATCGGATGCACGCCGAGGGCGTCGTCGAGCGGGGACTGGTGATCAGCTATGACCGCCGCTTCCTCTCCGACGTCTCCGCCTGGTGGGCGATCGAGGTGCTCGCCGGCAACGGCGTCCCGGTGCGGGTGATCACGCGCCCGGTGCCCACCCCGATGTGCATGTGGACGGTGCAGCAGACCGGCGCGGCGTACGGCATCGCCGTCACCGCCTCCCACAACCCGGCCCTGTACAACGGGCTGAAGATCTTCACCGAGGGCGGGCGCGACGCCGATCTCGGGGTGACCGACCAGCTCACCGCGCACGTGGCGACCCTGACCGCGGACGACGTGCGCTCCCTGGCCCCGCACGAGGTGCACGGAAGCGAGCTGGTGACCGAGCAGAGCTCGATCAACTGGTACCTCGATGCGATCATCGACCAGCTGGACCTCGAGGCGATCCGTCACGCGCACCTGAACATCGTGCTGGACCCGATGTTCGGGGTGGCCCAGACCAGCCTGCAGACCATCCTGGTCAGCGCCCGCTGTCAGGTCGAGGTGATCAACGCCCGCCACGACCCGCTGTTCGGCGGCCGCATGCCCTCCCCGGCCGAGGGCAGCATGACGCCGCTGCGCCAGGCCGTCCTCGAGCAGGGCGCGGACCTCGGCATCGCCACCGACGGCGACGCGGACCGGCTCGGGATCATCGACGACCAGGGGAACTACCTCAGCCCCAACCAGGTGCTGGTGCTGCTGTACGAGTACCTGCTCACCGGCAAGGGGTGGACCGGTCCGGTGGTCCGCAACCTCTCCACCACCCACCTGCTGGACCGGGTCGCGGCCGCGCACGGCGAGGTCTGCCACGAGGTGCCCGTCGGCTTCAAGTGGATCAGCGCGAAGATGCTCGAGACCGATGCGGTGATCGGCGGAGAATCCTCCGGCGGCCTCACGGTGCGCGGCCATATCCCCGGCAAGGACGGCATCCAGGCGGCGGGCCTGCTGGTGGAGATGGTCGCCCGCAGCGGCAAGAAGCTCTCGCAGCTCTACGCGGAGCTGGTGGAGCGGCACGGGTCGCTGGTGATGGAGGAGGCGGCCTACGGGTACACCCCCGAGCGTCGCGAGGAGCTGCAGAAGCGGATCTTCGTCGAGCACGAGCTGCCCGCCTTCGATCGCGAGATCGACCGGATCTCCTGGGAGGACGGCTGCAAGGTCTACTTCGCCGACGACTCCTGGCTGACGATCCGCTTCTCCGGCACCGAGCCCGTGATCCGGGTCTTCTCCGAGGCGGAGACCGCCGAGGAGGCGCAGGAACTCTCGCGCACCATCGCCGACCATTTCGACCTGGGAGCATGATGACCACCGACACCACCAACCTCACCATCACCACTGCAGTCGTTCTCGCCCGCGGACTCGGAACGCGCATGCGCGCCGAGGGCCAGAGCAGCCTGAGCGCTGAGCAGGCCGCCGCCGCCGCCTCGGGCCACAAGGCGCTGATGCCGATCGGCGAGCACCGCCTCATCGACTACTCGCTCAGCGCCCTCGCCGATGCCGGGATCCGCAAGGCGGTGCTCGTCGTCGGCCCTGAGCACGAGGACTTCACCCGCCACCTCGCCGAGCTCGCCCTGACCCGGCTGGAGGTGGTCCTCGCTGTCCAGGAGGAGCCACGGGGCACGGCCGACGCCGTCGCCTCTGCCCGCGAGGCCGTGGGGGAGGAGCCGTTCATCATGGTCAACGGCGACAACCTCTACCCCGGTGAGGGCATCGGCCGCCTGCTGCAGGCGGACGGCAACGCCCTGCTCGGCTTCGAGCGCTCCGCCCTGGTGGAGGGCAGCAACATCGCCGCCGATCGCATCGCCGCCTTCGCCCTCATCGAGCAGCAGGACGGTCTCCTCGAGCAGATCGTGGAGAAGCCCGATGCCGACGCCATCGCGGCCGCGGGCCCGGACGCCCTGGTGAGCATGAACTGCTTCGCGTTCACCTCGGAGATCTTCGAGGCCTGCCACCGGATCGAGCCCTCGTCCCGCGGGGAGCTGGAGATCGTCGACGCCGTGCGGGAGCTGGGCACGGTGCGGGTGATGCCCTTCGCCGGCGGCGTCATGGACCTCTCGCGCCGCGACGACATCGACGAGGTGCAGCGCCGCCTGGCGGGCGTCGAGGTCACCCTGTGACGCCCACCCCGGTCACCTGGGCGATGCCCGGGCGGATCGAGGTGCTCGGCAAGCACACCGACTACGGCGGGGGACGGGTGCTGGTCTGTGCGGTGGACCGTGGGATCACTGTCCGCGCGGAGGAGACCACCGGCCTGCCCAGCACCCTCGAGGCGGTCAGCGACGCCTACCCGGGTGCGATCCACCTGGAGGCCGAGGCGCTGCCGACGCTGCCGGCCGGGCATTGGGGGCGGTATGTCCATACCGTCCTGGCCCGGCTCACCGACAACTTCGGCACCCTGCGCCCGGCCCGGCTCACCGTCTCCTCGGACCTGCCGCCGGCCTCCGGCATGTCCAGCTCCTCGGCGATGATCACCGGCGCCGCGATGGCGCTCGCGGATCTGAACGGCCTGCCCGAGACCGCGGCCTGGGCCTCCCAGCTGCCGGACCGGGTGGCGCTGGCCGGGTACGCCGCCTCGATCGAGAACGGCACGAGCTTCGGCGCTCTGGCCGGTCGGCCCGGGGTGGGCACCAGCGGCGGCTCCCTGGACCACACCGGGATGCTCGCGAGCGAGGAGGGGCTGATCTCCTATGCGGAGTTCGATCCGATGGCCGTGCTCGATCGGGTCCCGCTGCCGCAGGAGTGGTCCTTCGTGGTCGCCGTCAGCGGTGTGCTCGCGGAGAAGACCGGCGCCGCCCAGGAGCTCTACAACCGGGGACCAGCGCTGCTGGCCGACATCGTCGCGCGATGGAACCGCGAGACAGGTCGGGCCGATGCCACCGTGCAGGCGGCGCTGCGCTCCCTGGTCGGGTCGGACCTGGCATCCCCGCTGCTGCCGGGAGCGGACCTGACGGCTCCGCTGCCCACGGGTGGCGATATGGGGGCCTCACCACTGGCACGCGATGAGCGGCTCGCGCCGCTGCGCCGTCTCGCCGCCGACGGGGTGGAGCGGGACCGGTTGGACCAGTTCCTGCTCGAATCGGCCGTGCTCGTGCCTCGCGCTCATGCGGCGCTGCGGGACGGGGACCTCGACGCCTTCGCCGCCGCGACGACCACCTCGCAGCGCCTGGCCGAGACGCACCTGCGCAACCAGATCCCGCAGACCATCGCGCTGGCACGCAGCGCCGAGCAGCTCGGCGCGCGGACGGCCTCCTCCTTCGGCGCCGGTTTCGGCGGCAGCGTCTGGGCGCTGGTCCCGACGGCCGACGCCGACGGCTTCGCCGCGGACTGGAAGGAGCGCTACCTCCGCACCGAGGGAGCGCCCGAGACGGCCAGCACCCTGGTGACCCGGCCGGGAGCACCGGGCCGGAGGGTGGACCCGGCGACGGTCTGAGCGCCCGGCCGGGTGGGCCGGGCCGCGCGGGTCGGGACCGTACGGGTCGGGATCGGACCGTGCCGGTCAGGGGCCGGGCCTCGGCCCGGTCCCCGGGCGCGGTCAGAGGTCCAGGTTCTCCTCCGGGTTCCGGCCGGCGGCCGGGTCCGGGTGCTCGGCCTCGTACTGATCCGCCTCATGCACCGCGCGGAAGGCCGGCAGCACCACCTCGTCGCGCAGCGCCTGGCGCTCGTCGGCCGGGGCGAAGCCCGCCTCGAGCCCGGTGAGCACGATCTGCTCGAGGTCCGCCAGCGACCAATCGAAGGTCTGCGCCACCAGCAGCATCTCCCGGGAGGTGCGGGTGCGGCTCATCAGGCGGTTGTCGCTGCTGAGCGCGATCGCGAAGCCATGGCGGTGCAGCGGACCGACGGGGTGGGACGGGAGATCCGCGGCGGCACCGGTCTGCAGGTTCGAGCTGGGGCACACCTCCAGGCAGATCTGCGCGTCGTGGATGCGCGCGGCGGTGTGCCCGAGCTGCGGGGAGCTCGGGTCCGTCTCGTCGTCGATGTCTTCCAGCAGCCGCACGCCGTGCCCGATCCGCTCGGCGCCGCAGTCCAGGGCGTCGGCGATCGAGGAGGGACCCTCGGCCTCCCCGGCGTGGATCGTCACGCGCACGCCGTTCTCGCGGGCGCGCTCGAACTGGGTACGGAACCAGGAGGCCGGGAACCCGGCCTCGGGACCGGCCAGATCCAGGCCCAGCACGCCGGTGCCGCGGCGGGCGATGGCGATGTCGACCAGGTCGTCGGTGGGCTCGAGATGGCGCAGATAGCACAGCAGCTGGCCCACCACGATCCGTCGCCCGGACTCCGCGGCCGCGGCGACGCCCTCGTCGAGCCCGTCCTGGACGGCCTGCACGGCCTCGTCCAAGGTGAGCCCGCCGGCGGTGTGCTGATGCGGGCCCCAGCGGGTCTCGGCGTAGACCACCCCGTCGGCGGCCATGTCCTCGACGAACTCGCGGGCGACGCGCCGCAGCTGCGGGGCGGTCTGCATGAGCGCGACCGTGTGCTCGAAGGTCGAGAGGTACTCGGGCAGCGAACCGGAGTCCGCAGCGGTGTGGAACCAGTCCGCGACCGCCCGGGCCTCCGCGGCATCGCCGGCCGGCGGAGCACCGTCGGGCCCGGCGGGCGCCTGGGCCGCGTCCCCGATTCCGGGCACCGCGAGCCCCAGCTCGCGGCTCAGCTCGAGCACGGTGCCGGGGCGCAGCCCCCCATCGAGGTGATCATGGAGCGCGACCTTGGGCAGCGCCGCGACGAGGGCAGGAGTGAGTTCCATCTGTCCAGGATACGCGGCGGGGAATGTGGGCCAGTAGAGCCCGCTGAGGCAGAGCCGCTCCGATGACCGGTCTCGCCCATCGCCAGTGCGGGTGCGGAGCAGCGCCGCCGCGGCTCGTCCACCTGGCGGTGATCGGTTGCGTACGCGAGAATGGAGTCAGGTCCGCGCGGGGCTCCTGCTCGTCTGATTCGGTCGGACCGCACTATGCAAGCCTTTTGATCCTTTTGGATGTGAGGGCTTTGTTTTATACTTTCTTGATGTCACGCAACCTGTTCAGGCCTTCGTTCGGCACCTATCCGCACCTCATGGTGGGCCGCGATCAGCTGATCGATGAGTTCGAGGACACCTTCGACGGGATCCTCGATCCCGCCGGCCTGACGATCCTGGTCTCCGGGCAGCGCGGGATGGGCAAGACCGTGCTGCTCGACTCCATTCGACGTGCGGCCGACACCGCAGGATGGTTGGTCATCACGGAGAGCTCCAGCAACGGGCTCCTGGCGCGTCTCACGCGGGATCATCTGCCCCGCCTGCTCCAGCTGCACTCCGACACGTCGCCGACGCGGCTCGGGTCCGCGAACGGCACGATCGGTCCTCTCGCGGGTGGTGCGTCATGGACGGAGCGATATCCCGCCGAGTCCACCCTGCGCTCTCAGATCACCGAACTCACCGATGCCCTCCAGCCCTCCGGCCGCGGACTCGTCATCACAGTCGACGAGGTCCAGTCAGCCGATATCGAAGACCTCCGGAAGCTCGGCGAGATCATCCAGTACGGGCGCCGTGAGGAACGCCTGCTCGGCTTCGCGGCCGCTGGTCTGTCCACCCCGATCGAGGAGCTGCTCGATCACCCCGGAGCGACGTTCCTCCGTCGCGCCGAGCATCATCCCATCGGCCGCGTGGGCCGCACGGACGTCCGAGCCGCCCTCGCGGGAACGGTGGCGGACAGCGGGTACGAGATCGACGTCCATGCGCTCGACGTCGCGGCCGACGCCGTCGACGGATACCCCTTCATGATCCAGCTCGTCGGCTACCACTCCCTCAAGGCCCACAAGACCCCCGGCCCGGTCACCATCGCGGACGTCACGGCAGGGATCGCGGCCGCGCGACGCCGTCTCGGCAGGCACGTCCATACCCCTGCCCTTCGACCGCTGTCGAACGTGGACCGGACATACCTTCTGGCCATGGCCCAGGACGACGGCCCCTCCCGCACCGGGAAGATCGCCGAGCGCATGGATGTCACTCCCCAATACGCCGGCGAGTACCGACGTCGACTCATCCGTGACGGCATCATCGAAGCCGCCGGGCACGGGCTGGTCCGCTTCACCATCCCCTACACCGCGGAGCACCTGCGACAGCACGCCGCTCACGACGCCCTCGACGGGCTGGCTGACGAGAACGGCTGAGTGATGCGACCACCAGGACCAGGCGCCGGCGGTGGGTCCTATGAGGTCGCGCGGTTGTTCCCACGGTGCTTCGCGGAGAGGTCGACGTAGATGCGGGCGTTCTTCCGCAGCGCCTCGAGGGCGTCCTCGTCCAGCTCCTTGCGGACCTTCGCCGGCACCCCGGCCACCAGCGAGCCGGGCGGGATCTGCATGCCCTCGGTGACCACGGCGCCCGCGGCGACCAGGCTGCCGGCCCCGACCACGGCGCCGTTGAGCACCACGGCGCCCATGCCGATCAGGGAGTCGTCCTCGACGGTGCAGCCGTGCAGCACGGCCCGGTGGCCCACGGAGACTCCGGTCCCCACCACCGCCGGGAACCCCTCGTCGGTGTGGACGACGCAGCCGTCCTGGATGTTGCTGCGGGCGCCGATGCTGATCGAGTCCATGTCCCCGCGCAGCACGGCGGTGAAGAACACGCTCGAGCTCTCGGCGAGCGTCACCTTCCCGACCAGGGTCGCGTTCGGCGCCACCCAGGCAGTCTTCGGCACCTCGGGCGTGACGCCCTCGAAATCGATGATGGTCACAGCGCTGCTCCTTCGTCCGACGGGTGGGTCTGCGGGAGAGACGGTACGTGGTGAGCGCTCACAGCGCCCGCCACAGGCTGGCCACGGCCTGTCCGCCGCCGATGCACATCGTCGCCAGGCCCAGCTCGCGACCGCTCACCCGCAGGTTCTCGATGGTGCGGGCGGAGATGATCGCACCGGTCGCACCGATCGGGTGGCCCCAGGCGATCGCGCCGCCCAGCGGGTTCACCAGGGCCGGGTCCAGGTCGAGGTCGCGCACGATCGGCACGGCCTGCGCGGCGAAGGCCTCGTTCAGCTCGATCCAGCCGAGATCCGCGGTGCTGAGCTGGTTGCGGCCCATGATCTTCTCGATCGCGGGCTTCGGGGCGTAGCCCATCACCGACGGGTCGATGCCCACCTTGGTGAAGTCGACCAGCTCCGCGAGCGGGGTCAGGCCGCGCCGCTTCGCGACCGACGCGCGGGTGAGGACCATCGCGGCGCCGGCGTCGTTGATGCCCGAGGCGTTGCCGGGGGTGACGGTGCCGCCCTCACGCTGGAACACGGTGCGCATCGCGGCGAGCTTCTCCAGGGTCACCGCGCGGGGATGCTCATCGGTGTCCACCACGGTCTCGCCCCGTCGGCCGCGGAGGGTCACCGGGGTGATCTCGGCGGCGACCGCGCCGCTCTGCAGCGCGTCCTGGGCGCGGCGCTGGGACTCCAGCGCGTAGGCGTCCTGCTCCTGACGGGTGACGTCGTACCGGGCGGCGACGTTCTCCGCCGTCACACCCATCGGCACCTCGTCGAAGGGGTCGGTGATCAGCGCGGAGGTGCCGTCCATCAGCACCCGGTCCCCGAGCGAGTAGCCCTGCTTCGCGGAAAAGTCCAGGAACGGCTGGGCGGACATGTTCTCCGTGCCGCCGGCGACCACGAGGTCGGACTCGCCGATCATCAGCTCCGCGGCGCCGAGCGCGATCGCCTGCATGCCCGAGCCGCACAGCCGGTTCACGGTCATCGCGGTGGAGGTGACGGCGGCGCCGGCCTCGATCGCGACGCGACGGGAGATGTAGGCGTCGCGCCCGGTGGCGCCGACGCAGCCGATCACCCACTCGTCCACCTCATCGGCCGCCACCCCCGCTCGCTCGAGGGCCGCCTTCGCAGCGGTCGCACCGAGGACGTGGGCGGGCACGGCGGCGAGGGACTTCCCGTAGGAGCCGACGGGGGTGCGGGCATAGCCGAGGACGACGATCGGGTCATCGCTGGGGCGCATGGAGGAGCCTTTCGGGGGTGGAGCGGGCGTGCGGAGCCGAGGGTCAGTCGGTGAGGGAGACGGTGAAGTCGGGCTCGGTGAGGGAGCGGACCTCGTCCTCGGTGACCTCTGGAGCGAGCTGGGTGAGCACGAGCCCGTCGTCGCTGACATCGAAGACGGCCAGCTCGGTGATGATCCGGCCCACCACGCCCACACCGGTCAGCGGCAGGGAGCACTCGTGGACGATCTTCGCCGAGCCGTCCTTGGCGGCGTGCTGCATCATCACCACCACCCGCCTCGCGCCGGCGACCAGGTCCATCGCCCCGCCCATGCCCTTGACGAGCTTGCCGGGGATCTGCCAGTTGGCGATGTCGCCGCTGCCGGTGACCTGCATGGCCCCCAGGATCGCGGTCCCCATCTTCCCGCCGCGGATCATGCCGAAGCTGGTGGCGGAGTCGAAGATGGTCGCGCCGGGCAGCAGGGTGATGGTCTGCTTGCCGGCGTTGATGAGGTCCGGGTCCTCCTCGCCCTCGTACGGCCAGGGGCCCATGCCCATCACCCCGTTCTCGGACTGCAGGGTGATGTTCACGCCCTCGGGCAGATTGTTGGCGACCAGGGTCGGCATGCCGATGCCGAGGTTCACGTAGTCGCCGTCGCGCAGCTCGGCTGCAGCGATCGCGGCCATCTCGTCACGGGTCCAGGCCATCTCAGGCCACCTCCTGCGTCTGGGAATGCGGCGAATCGGGTCGGGGGTGCACGGTGCGCTGCTCGATGTCCTTCTCGGCGGTGGCCTGCATCAGGTGGTGCACGTACACGCCGGGGGTGTGGATGTCGTCGGGCTCGATCCCGCCGGGCTCCACGATGTGCTCGGCCTCCGCGAAGGTGACCGCGCCGCACATCGCCGCCAGCGGGTTGAAGTTCCGGGCGGTGAGCCGGTACCGGAGGTTGCCGTAGTGGTCCGCCGTGTGGGCGTGGACCAGTGCGAGGTCGGCGTTGATCGCCCGCTCGAGCACATGGGTGCGGCCGTCGAACTCGGCGGTGGGCTTGCCCTCGGCGATCGGGGTGCCGTACCCGGTGGGCGTGTAGAACGCGGGGATGCCGGAGCCGCCGGCGCGCATCCGCTCGGCGAGGGTGCCCTGGGGGACGAACTCGACGTCCAGCTCGTCGTCGATGTACTGCTTCATGAACAGCTTGTTCTCCCCGACGTAGCTGGAGAGCACCTTGGTGATCTGCCCGTTCTCCAGCAGCAGGCCCAGGCCCTTGCCGTCCACCCCGAGGTTGTTCGAGGCGACGGTGAGGTCCCCCACCCCGCTGTCGCGCACGATGGTGATCAGGTCGGTGGGGATCCCGCACAGGCCGAACCCTCCCACCGCGATGGTCATGCCGTCGCGCAGCACCGCGGTGAGCTGAGCGGCGGCATCGTCCGTGACCTTGGACATCGCTGTCCCTCCTAACGAGTGGGTCAGCCCTCGCGACTGCCGGCGGCGATGCCGGGCAGCGGGAGGGCAGGTCTCCGTCGAGCCTAGACCCGACGGGGTGAGCCGTGCCACGGAGCCGGCGACAGCTTCGACCGACGGAGGTTGTGCGGATCTACGAAGCGGCAGGCGTGACGAGGAGACAGGGCCCGCGCTGAGGGACACGAGGCGGTGAGCGCGGGGGAGCGGGA
>JAKDNE010000067.1 GCA_030451965.1 Brachybacterium sp.
TCCAGCAGAAATCATCCTACGTGTGCCGGCGGGCGGTGTCGAGGTCGCGGTCATGCCGACAAGCGCTTGCCCGCCGAGGGGGAATGTGCTTGACTGGATGCATGGAAAGCGGTTGCCGTCCCGTCGGGACGGAAACGGTCGCCACCGAGCGCTCGGACCGTCGGACAACCACCCGGGAACCGGGCATCACAGGAAGCGCAGGAGACAGCCATGGCAGAACGCAGGATCGGGATCATCGTCAACGGGGCCACCGGCCGCATGGGCTACCGCCAGCACCTGGTGCGCTCGCTGCTCGCGATCCAGGAGCAGGGCGGCGTCGAGCTCGCCGACGGCGACCGCCTGGTGCCCGACCTGCTGCTGGTGGGCCGCAACGAGGAGAAGCTCGCCGCGGTCGCCGCGCGACACGGGCTGACGAACTGGACCACCGACGTCGATGAAGCCCTCGCGAATCCCGATTACGAGGTCTACTTCGACGCCCTGGTGACCAACCTGCGCGTCGCGAACCTCAAGAAGGCCATCGCCGCCGGCAAGGCGATCTACACCGAGAAGCCCACCGCCGAGACCTTCGAGGACGCCCTCGAGCTCGCGCAGCTCGCGAAGCAGCACGGCACCGTCAACGGTGTCGTCCACGACAAGCTCTACCTGCCGGGCCTGCTCAAGCTGCGCCGCCTGATCGACTCCGGCTTCTTCGGCGAGATCCTCTCCGTGCGCGGCGAGTTCGGCTACTGGGTCTACGAGGGTGACTGGCAGACGGCCCAGCGCCCCTCCTGGAACTACCGCTCCGAGGACGGCGGCGGCATCGTCGCGGACATGTTCCCGCACTGGAACTACGTCATCGAGGAGCTGTTCGGCCGGATCGAGGACGTCTACGCCCAGACCGCCACCCACATCGGGCAGCGCTGGGACGAGAAGGGTCAGGAGTTCACCGCGACCGCGGACGATGCGGCCTACGGCGTCTTCCGCCTCGAGGGCGGCACCGTGGTGCAGATGAACTCCAGCTGGGACGTGCGCGTCCACCGCGACGAGCTGGTCGAGTTCCAGGTCGACGGCACCAAGGGCAGCGCCGTCGTGGGCCTCCACGGCGCCCGCATCCAGCCGCGCGAGGCGACCCCGAAGCCGGTGTGGGACCCCGATGTCAAGGACGGCCACGACTACCGCGCCGACTGGATCGAGGTGCCCGACAACGAGCCGTTCGACAACGGCTTCAAGGTGCAGTGGGAGGACTTCCTGACGCATTACGTCGAAGGTCGCCAGTACCCCTTCGACTTCCTCTCCGGCGCCCGAGGTGTGCGGCTCGCCGAGGCAGGGCTGACCAGCTCCGCCGAGGGTCGCCGCATCGCGCTCGACCCGCTGGCGGAGGTGTGAGCACGTTGAGCGACCTGCAGCTGACCCTGCTCGACGAGGACGGCTCGCTGCGCCGGATCCCGCTGGATCAATCGGCCGCCTTCGCCCGCCCCACCGCGCCGCTGCGCTCGCGGGTGATCTACGCTGCGGTGCACGTCGTCCCGCAGGTGCACGGGGACAACACCCCCGGTGCCCCCGCGGACATCGACTGGGACGCCACCCTCGCGTTCCGTCGCACCATGTGGTCCCGCGGACTCGGGGTGGCCGATGCGATGGACACCGCCCAGCGCAACATGGGCCTGGATCCCGTTGCGACCAGGGAGCTGATCTCCCGCACCGCCGACGCCGCCCGCGAGGCGCTCGCCGATCCCGAGATCGCCGCCGTGTTCCCCGCGGGAGCGACCGTGCGTGATCTCGTCGTCGCCGGGGTCTCCACCGACCAGCGCAGCGAGCACGAGCTGAGTCTCGACGAGATCGCCCGGGCCTACATCGAGCAGCTGCAGGCCACCGAGGCCACAGGCGCGGGCGCCGTGCTGATGGCCAGCCGGCACCTCGCCCGCGTCGCGACGACCGCCGCCGAGTACGAGGACGTCTACCGCCGAGTGCTCGAAGCCGCTGCCGAGCCCGTCGTGCTGCACTGGCTCGGCACCGCTTTCGATCCGCAGCTGAAGGGCTACTTCGGATCGGACGATCCCGCCGTCGGAGCAGACACCCTGCTCCGGATCATCGAGGCCGACCCGTCGAAGATCGGCGGCGTGAAGATGAGCCTGCTGGACGACGCCGCGGAGATCGCCGTGCGCGAGCGGCTTCCCGAGGGAGTCCGCATGCTCACCGGCGACGACTTCCACTTCTCCCACCTCATCGTGGGCGACGGCACCGGCACCACCGAGTCCGGTGGGGAGCAGGTGGCCGGGGAGTACTCCGACGCCCTGCTCGGGGCCTTCGCCGCCACTGCGCCCGCCGCGTCGGCCGCCGTGCAGGCGCTGGACGCCGGGGACCCGGCCGAGGCCACCCGGATCCTGGACGCCTCCGAGGAGCTGGGGCGGCACATCTTCTCCGCCCCCACCTTCCACTACAAGACCGGGGTGGCGTTCCTGGCCTGGCTGAACGGCCATCAGCAGGCGTTCACCATGGTGGGCGGCATGCACAGCGCCCGCAGCCTCCCCCACCTCTCGCGCATCATCGAGCTCGCCGCCACCACCGGCAACCTCGAACAGCCGGCGCCGGCCGCCGAGCGCTGGCACGCGATGCTGCGCCTCGCCGGGTACGACCTCGATGCGGCGGCACGGACCGCCGGGGCAGGAGATGCCGCATGACCACCGCCCATTCCCGCGCCACCGCGCCCTCGGAGCGTCTCGGGACCGGCACGCAGCGCCTGTCGTTGAACCGCTGGACGTTCCGCACCACGCCGCTCCAGGAGTTCCTCGACGCCACCGCCGCCCGCGGCATCGACGCAGTGGGCCTGTGGCGCCAGGATGTGGCCGAGGTGGGCCTGGCCGACCTGCGCCGCCGGGTCGACGACGCCGGCCTGCGGGTGAGCTCGCTGTGCCGCGGAGGGTTCCTCACCGCCTCGGCCGAGGCCGACCGCGCCGCGGCGCTGGAGGACAACCGCCGCGCGATCGACGAGACCGCCGCGCTCGGCGCCCCCTCGCTGGTGCTCGTCGTCGGCGGAGTGGACCCGGCCGACAAGGACATCATCGGCGCCCGCTCCCGGGTCACCGAGGCCGTCGCGACCCTCGCCCCCTACGCCGAGGAGCGCGGGGTGACGCTGTCCATCGAGCCGCTGCACCCGATGTTCGCCGCGGACCGCGCCGTGGTCTCCACCCTCGACCAGGGCCTCGACATCGCCGAGGCCTCGGGCAGCCCCGCAGCCGGCGTCGTGGTGGACACGTACCACGTGTGGTGGGACCCGTACCTCGAGCGCGCCATCCAGCGCGCTGCAGCGACGGACCGCCTGTTCAGCTACCAGGTGTGCGACTGGAACCTGCCGCTCGCGGCGGAGCCCCTGCACTCCCGCGGCTACATGGGCGACGGCTTCATCGACTTCCCCTCGATCACGCGCATGGTCAAGGACGCCGGCTACACCGGCGACATCGAGGTCGAGATCTTCAACGAGGACGTGTGGGCCACCCCGGCCGACGAGGCGGCGCGGATCATCGCCGAGCGGTTCGAGCAGCTGGTGCTGCCGCACGCCTGACGGGCCTCTCCCACGGCGGCCGCGCCGAGAAAGGTGCCAGGAACCGGCACTTTCCTCGACGCGGCCGCTCAGCTTGCCCGTCACATCGAGAAACGTTCCGGCTGAGCGGTACTCTTCGCGACGTGGCGCGGCACGGTGGAGTCGGCGGGGCCGTGCGTCAGCCGGCGCTGCCCAGGGCCGTGGAGCCGCGCAGCAGCACATCGCCGCGCACATGGATCTCCGACGGACCGGCCTCGGTGGGCTCCTCGGCGGTCGAGGAACCGCCGGCAGGGACGGCCTCGGCCGGCACGGCCTGCTCGAGCACCCATTCCACGGCCTGGCGGGCCATGTCCTGCAGCGGCAGAGCGATCGTGGTGAGGGTCGGGTTCGCATCGGCCGCGTCGGGCACCCCGCCGAAGCCGGCGACCGCTACCTGGCCGGGCACCTCGATCCCGTGGCGGCGCAGCTCGCCGAGCGCCCCGAGCGCCATGACATCCGCCGGGGCGAACACGCACAGCGGGAGGTCCTCGGCGGCAGGTGCGGCGGCCAGGTGGTCCTGGATCCGGGTGGCCAGCCGGTATCCGCCGGCGCGGGTCAGCTCCGCCTCCACGCTGAGCTCGGGCTCGATGCCGGCCTCGGTGAGCGCGGCGACGAAGCCGCCGGTGCGATCCGCGGCCGAGGGGATCCCGGCGATGCCCTGGACCACGGCGAAGCGGCGGTGGCCCTCCACGATCAGCGCGGTGGCGAGCTCATGGGCGGCGGCGGCGTTGTCCGGCACGATGGTGCGCCCCACGCCGAGGGACTGGCCCATGCCCACCACCCGACCGCCGTGACGGGCGAAACCCTCGAGCAGGGTGCGCAGGGCCGCATCGGACTCGGTGCCGTAGCGGTGCGAGCCCACCAGCACCAGGGCGTCGACCTGCTGGGCGATCAGGGAGCGCAGCGCCCGGATCTCGGTCTCGATCTCGCGGTCGGTCTGGGTGAGCAGCACCTGGGACTGCGAGGCGAACACCTGCTGCTGGACCTCGCGGGCGATGGTCGCGAAGTAGGGGTCGGCGATGTCGTGGACCACCAGTCCGATCAGCCCGGAACGGGAGCGGGCCAGGGCCTGTGCCTGGGCGTTGGGGACATAGCCGAGCTTCGCCGCGGAGGCCTGTACCTTCTCGGCGACGGCCTTCCCGGGGATGCGGGAGGAGCCGTTGAGCACGCGGGAGGCGGTGGCCAGGGAGACCCCGGCATCCTGGGCGACGTCGCTGAGGCGCACGGCGGGCATCTGGTCTCCTTCTTCCGGACGGTCCGGGAAACGCTGTCCCGCTGGTGTCAGCATAGCGAGGCGTCACGCCGGGGCAGTGGGGTTCAGTCGGAGACGTCCCGCACGCTCGCGACCGTGCGAGAGCGGGCCCCGGTGCTCATCGGGCGGCCTCCTCGCCGGCGGTGATCAGGGTGCGCAGGGCGTCGGCCTCACGGCGGAGCACGGCGGGGTCGTCCCCGGGCACGAACTCGAGCAGCGCGTCGCGGTCCGACCCCTCTGCGGCGAGGGTCGCGAAGGCGCGTTCCCACAGCGCGCTGCGCTCGGCCAGCGGCAGACGCTCGGCGAGCGGCCACCAGGAGAAGACATGGATCGTCGAGGTGCGGGGGAGGACGCGGCGCAAGGTCTCCAGCGCGTCCGCGTCCGGCATCCCCTGATGCGGCTGCCAGTAGGAGAGCACGTTCTCGCGGTCGATCTCGTCCAGCAGGCGCAGGGTCGAGCCGATCTCGTCGGTGAGCGTGCGGCCGTGGAACTCGAGGCCGACGTCGATCCCGTGGCCGGCGGCCGCGTCGGCGAACCGCTGGATCCGGCCGACGAGCCGGGCGCGGACCCCGGCCGGGACGTCGGCGGAGCCGGTGCGGCCCGCCCAGACCCGGATCCGCGGGGCGCCGAGGGCCCGGGCTGTGCCGAGCACGGCCTCGCCCTCGGCCCGGATCGTCTCCTCGTCATCGCCCTCGAAACGCAGGTAGGAGCCGAGGGAGGCGACGGTGAGCCCCGCCTGCTCGGTGAGCTCGCGAGCCCGCGCGGCCGCCTCGACGTCCGCGGGCGGCACGTGGGCGTCGCCGGCCCACTCGATGCACTCGAGGCCGGCGGCCACGGCATGATCGACGACGGCCTCGACGCCGAGGTCGCGGAAGGTGACGGAGCAGAGACCAGGTCTGATCACGAGTGGTCCTCCTTCGGGGGGACGTCCGGTGGGCCGCGGCGGGTCACCGCGGCGGAAAGCGATTGCCCCCTAGTCTATCGGTGTCCCGCCTCCAGGTCCCGCCGCATCGGCTCCGCACCTCATGGCGCGAGGGTGAAGGCGACCGGGCGCCCGGCCAGGCCGGACGTGTCCACGGTGATCTCGAGGCATCCTCGCGCCGAGGAGACACGCACCCGGTCCGTCTCGTGCGCTCGGAGGGGCGGGGTCCTCGCGAGCCGGAGGGAGACGGTGTCCTGGCGGTGGGTCGGATCCGAGATGCTGAGCTCGCGCGTCCGCCCGGCGTTCCGCAGCAGCACGCAGGCCGGGCCCTGCGCCGTGACGTTCTGCACCTGCCCCGCCGCCCAGAAGTTCACCGCGAGGAGACGGTCCGCCCGGATCGCCTGTGCCACGTCGTCGTTGCGGACGACCTCCGCCGTGGGGTCCGAGGCGGCGTGACGGGTCGCCTCCTCCTCGGCACCTGGCAGCACGACGTAGGCGTACGAGGAGTCCTCCGGGGAATGCACGGCCTCGAGCGTCGCGTAGTGCCGTCGGAGGGTCTCCTCGCTCCCCGCTGCGTGGTTGCGGCTCCAGCTGCCCTCGCGCTCGGCCTGCACGGCGCGCAGGTGCGTGCCCTCGAGCAGCACGTACCCGCCGGTCCCTTCCAGATGGGCCCAGGCTGCCCCGTCGACCTCGACGGGGTCCGCGCCGATCTCCTCGCCGTCGACGAGCAGCCGCCGCGGTCCGGTGCCGAGATTGCGGTGCTCGATGACCGTCTTCGTCTCGGCTCGGGTGCCTGTGCGGATGTCGCTGCCCAGGGCGATGATCCGATCCTCGAGCAGCAGCCACGTCTTGCGGGCGGTGAGGCCGGTGTCGCCCGGCGCGATCAGGTGCTGACCGGCCAACGTCATCTTCCCGAGGGTGGTGGAGCCGGCCCATTCGGCCTCCTCGGGGACGGAGCCGCCCCACTGCCCTTCGACCCGGGGCGGCAGCGGCGTCGTGTCGACGGTGATGCCGGGCAGCCCCTGCAGATCGCAGGTGGCCCAGAACTCGTCGTCGAAGTGATCGTCGTCCTGCGGCAGGTAGAGGTAGACCATCCCCTGCGAGGTCAGGCTCCCGTGCTCGTTCTCCCCGTTGCCGCACTCGTACCAGGCGATGCGGTCGCTGCACATGGCCACGCAGGCGGTCCACCCGCCTGTCCCTCGGTGGACCGCGCGGTCCATCTGCGGGAACACGGCGGGCCCCGTCGGCAGGCGGTGCGCGCTCACGCCGGAGTCCATCAGCGCGCTCACGAGGGCGAGGCGGGTGATCGGGCCCTCGTCCAGGATCGTCGCGGAGGCGTTGTCCTCGATCCAGCCGCGGCACAGGCCCTGCCACCGCTGCGCGGTCTCGTCATCGACCGCCTCGGACAGCCGCAGGACGGCCTCGATCGCAGTGTTGCCGTTGTCGAGGGAGCGCTCCTTCTCGCGGGAGATCGCACGGCCCCGCACCGCATCCATCATCCGACCCTCGTGGACCAGCGGTGCGAAGGAGTGCTCGACCGCGTCGGTGAGGTTCGTGCGCGAGGGGTCGTCGATGTCGTGCGCCGTGCCGGCGAGCAGCGCGAACAGCTTCGACAGCCCCGAGAGCAGCACGAGGCCGTAGGTGCCGGTGTAGCCGATCGTCGAATGCTGGATGAAGGAGCCGTCGGCGTAGAAGCCGTTGCCCTCGTCGACGATCTGCCAGACGGCGGAGAGCCCCGCGATGGCGTGGGCCAGCTTCTCCCGGTCGCGGCCGACGATCGAGCGGATGATCACCGCCTGGCACAGATCGACGCGGTTCGCCCCTTCGGAGGTGATCCGGCCGCGCTCCGCGGGGAACTGCTCCCACGGGTCGGGCACGTAGAAGTCGATCGATGCGCCGAAGGCGGTGATGTCCTCGGCGGTGAGATGCTCGCGCAGGATCGCTATGGCGTCCGCGAGGGCGCGGGTCACGCCGATCTCCCAGGTCCACCAGTTGCCGTACTCGGGCTGGGACGGGTTGTAGATCCGGGCTCGGAAATCGCGGAGGCCGACGATGACGAGCTCGCGGAGCGCCGCGTCGTCGTGATGGCGTGAACCGGGCGTCGCCCCCGCGGTCGCGAGGTGGGTGAGCCGGCGGATGGTGGTGGTGAGGTTCGGGTCCGCGTCGTAGTCGAGATCGGCGAAGACGGTGGCGGAGCCGGCAGGGTTCAGCTGGTCCAGGAACTCGTCCGCGTCGCTGTCGATGTCCTCGATCAGGTCGTCGAAGCGCGACTGACCGGAGGGGAGCAGGCGCCGGCCGGTGAGCTGGTCGACCCAGCGTGAGGCGAGCTCCTCGAACTGTTCGTCCTCGAGCTCCGGTGCCGCGGCGGCGAAGTCCGGGGCCAGCAGGGCGAGGGCGCCGACGAGGCCGCCGGCGCCGGCCGTGTGCAGGAGCTGTCGACGGGTGGGATGCATGGTGACCTCCGGGGTCTGCTGCACGGCTCCCGGGGCGGCGGTGCCGCGGGGCGTCGAGCAGGCGATCGGTGAGGGAAATCGCATTCCGTCCCGACGCTAGTCCGTCCAGGCCCTCTGTCAACGGACAAGTCGGGCGAGATGACCGCCGTGGGCGGTGGGTGCCGTGAGCACTGCCCTATTGCTCTCCTCGACGGTCGCGGAACCTTCCCCGGGGAAGCGATTGCCGTTAGTGTGGCACCACGTCTGTTCCGGTTCCGAGAGGTCACAGTGACGAAGGCTGACAGAGCACCCGGCGACACACCTCCCAATGTGCTGCTGCTGGTCACGGACGATCAGGGAGCCTGGGCGCTCGGCTCGAAGATGCCCGAGCTGCACACCCCCACCCTCGACCGCCTGCAGCGGGAGGGGACCACCCTGGAGCGCTTCTTCTGCGCCTCCCCGGTCTGCTCCCCGGCGCGGGCCAGCCTCACCACCGGGCGGATGCCCTCCGCCCACGGGGTGCACGACTGGATCCGTCCCGAGGCGCTGGCCCGCGCGGGCTCGCCGGAGCGGCCCGTCGATCCGGACTTCCTCGAGCGGGCCGTCGGCGCGGACTCGATCGCCCAGATGCTCTCGCGGGACGGGTACCGCTGCGGGATGGTCGGCAAATGGCACATCGGCTCCTCCGACGTCCCCGCCCCGGGCTTCGACTACTGGTGGGCCCACCAGCTCGGCGGCGGCCCCTACTACGGGGCGCCGACCTGGACGCACGATGAGGGCAGCGGCCGGCCCACGGTCCCGGCGGAGCCCACGACGGAACCCGAGTACCTGACCGACGCGATCACGCGCCAGAGCCTCGACTTCCTGGACCGCGTGGACGCCGAGGCCGCGGACCATCCGTTCTTCCTCCAGGTCAACTGGACCGCGCCGCACGACCCCTGGTTCGACGGCAACCACCCGGAGGACCTCCTCGCCCTCTACGACGACACCGACTTCCCCTCCGTGCCCGATCCCGAGCCCCATCCGTGGTTCGCGGCCGAGAGCTTCTCGCGGGCCGTGGCCGATCGGCGCGGCGCCCTTGCCGGCTACTGCGCGGCGATCAGCGGCGTGGATCGCAGCATCTCCGCCCTGCTGGAGGATCTGGAGCGCCGCGGCCTGCTCGAGGACACGATCGTGATCTTCACCGCGGACAATGGGTTCTCCTGCGGCCACCACGGCATCTGGGGCAAGGGCAACGGCACCTTCCCGCTGAACTTCTGGGAGCCGTCGATCACCGTCCCGTTCATCGTGCGCTGGCCCGAGCGGATCGCCGCCGCAGCGGTGGACGAGCGCCCCGCCTCCGCCGTCGACCTCTTCGCCACGCTCGCCGAGCTCACCGGGGCGACGCCGCTCGAGGATCCCCTGCGGGCCGGACGCTCGCTGGCGCCCCGGCTGCTCGGCGGCGCGCCGTCGACCCCGGAGGCCTCGCCGGATGCCGCGGGGTCGGCCGACGCGCCGGAGGATGCCGTCGTGATCCACGACGAGTACGGCGCGAACCGGATGCTGCGCACCGAGCGATGGAAGCTCGTCCTGCGGCGCGAGGGGCCCACGGAGCTCTACGACCTGCAGGAGGATCCCGGCGAGGAGCGCGACCTCTCGACGGATCCGGCGCATGCCGCCGTCCTCGACGAGCTCAGCGGCGCCCTGGAGGACTGGTTCGCGCGGCGCAGCTCGCCGGCGCTGAGCGGCTGGGACTCCACGGTCGACGGCACCGGGCAGACCGCTCCCGTCGGGTGAGGCGGCTCAGTAGGGCGGGGTGAAGATCTGCTCGCGGATCTCCTCCGGCAGATCCGGCGGCAGCGGGATGCGCCGGGCGAAGGGGTCCCCGTCGCGCAGGCAGCGCTGGAGCAGGCGGCTCCGCAGGGAGGCGAGCATCTCGCCGTGACGGCTCTCCACCGCCAGGTTCCGCATCTCCAGCGGATCCTCGCCCAGATGATGCAGCTGCTCCCGGTGCCGTCCCCACGAGTAGACCGTGTACTTCCAGTCCCCATGGAGCAGGGAGCGGCCCACCGTGGTCGAGGCGGGATGGTCGATCCGGGTCTCGACGACCACCTCCTCGGCCGGGGCGTCCTCGAGCAGGTTCCCGGGCTGGATGCCCGGCGGCGGGGCGATGCCGAGCTCGGCGCACAGGGTCGGGACCAGTGCGGCCGTGGTGACCGGTGCGGAGACGGTGCGGCCGGACGGCCTGCCCGGGGCCCGCAGCAGCAGCGGCACCCGGATGCACTCCTCGTACAGTGCGCTCTTCTGCGACCACTGGTGCGCGCCGTCCCCGTCGCCGTGGTCGGAGGTGAAGACCACCAGGGTGTCCTCCGCCGCTCCGGAGCGCTCCAGCGCTGCGAGCACGGTCCCGATCTGGTGATCCACCCGTTCCACCAGGCGCGCATAGGTCCAGCGGTACTGCCGCCACTCGTCCGGGCCCCAGGTGCCGGTGCCATGGACGTTCTGTCCCACCGCCCGCTCATGCACGAGCGCCTCGGGCTCGTAGGGCAGCGGCCCGTGGTTCAGCGGCAGCGGGGGCGTATCGGCCGGCGGTGCCGGTTCGACATCGCCGTAGGGCATCGGCTGACCGCGGGCGTACTCGCAGATCGTGTGCGGATCGTCGAAGGAGACGAAGAGGGCGAAGGGCTCCTCGGCGGTGGTCAGCTCATCCAGCCGCTGCGCGGCCCAGTCCGCGAGCCCCGCGTCACCGAACGGGCGGGTCAGCGCGAAGCCGTCGGCCTCGGAGACCTCGACCCGCGGGGCATGCCATTTCCCGCCCCACTCGGTGCGGAAGCCGTGCTCCTGCAGCGTTCGCGGCAGCGTCGGGCCGGCGCGGAACTCCTCGACGACCTCCTCCGACGGACGGTTGCGGTCGATGCCGATCTCGTGCGGGGCCCTGCCCGAGATCAGGGAGCTGCGGCCCGGGACGCACAGCGGGAACGGGGTGTAGGCGCGGGTGAAGGCGGCGCCCTCCTCGCGCAGCCGTGCCAGGCGCGGGGTGGCGAGGAACTCCTGGGACTCGCCGTCCAGTGCATGCGCCCCGAGCTGGTCGGCCATCAGGAACAGCAGATTCTTGGCCACGTCTCAGACCTCCACGGGGGACGGGGAATAGCGGTCCAGCACCGGCCACGGCATCTCGAGCCGCGCGAAGAGCTC
>JAKDNE010000001.1 GCA_030451965.1 Brachybacterium sp.
TCAGCACGGCGGAGGGGCCGGGGATCACGGTCACCCGGTGCCCGGCCGCGGTGGCGGCCCGCACCGCACGGAAACCCGGATCGGAGACGACGGGCATACCGGCGTCGGTGATGATCAGGACCCGCTGGTCCTCCGCCAGCGCCTCGAGCAGCGTCCCGGTGCGCTCGGCCTCGTTGTGCTCGTGGTACGAGAGGATCGTGCCGACGGTCTCCACCTGGAGCTCGCGCACCAGGCGATGGAGCCGCCGGGTGTCCTCGGCGGCGATCAGATCCGCCTCGCCGAGCGCCCGCATCAGACGCACCGAGGCATCCAGCGGGTTCCCGATCGGGGTGGCGGCAAGGGTGAGGACTCCGGGCTCGAGCATCCCGCCATGCTAGCGATACCCGCCCACCCGGCCGAGCGCATCTCCCGGACCGGCCCCGGGCGATGACCTAGCATGTGCGGGTGCCCACGGAGGAGGAAGCGACACCCCGCGTCCACCGCGCCGCCGTCGATGACGAGCCACGCGCAGTGCTCGCCTCATATCGCCGACGGCTGCGGACATTCGACCTGCCCCTCTCCCGGCTGGCCTGGGCCGGTGCGATGGCCGTGTTCGGGCTCGCCCTGGTGCTGCGACTGTGGGGCCTGGGGTCGATCGGCGAACTGATCTTCGACGAGACCTACTACGTCAAGGACGCCTTCACCCTCACCCAGCAGGGCGTGGAGATGTCCTGGCCCGACGAGCCGGATGCCGCCTTCGAGGCCGGGGACGTGGACACCTACGAGCCCGAGGGCGCCTACGTGGTCCATCCGCCGCTGGGCAAGTGGCTGATCGGCGGCGGCATGATGCTGCTGGGGGCGGACACGCCCTGGGGCTGGCGCATCTCCTCGGCGGTGCTGGGTTCGATCGCGGTGCTGCTGCTCGCCCGGATCGGGAGGCGGCTGTTCCGCTCGACCACCGCGGGCCTGATCGCCGGCCTGCTCCTCGCGGTCGACGGCGTGCATCTGGTGCACTCCCGCACCAGCCTGCTGGACCCCTTCTTGATGTTCTTCGCGCTGGCGGCGTTCGGTGCGCTCCTCATCGACCGGGACAGGTTCCGGGAGCGGCTCGCCCTGGCGAGCGCGAGCATGCACGCCGACTCCGAGGCGTCGGTCCCGCTGGGGATCTCCGGAGGGATGCGTCCGTGGCGACTGTTGGCGGGCCTGCTGCTGGGCATGGCCTGTTCGGTCAAATGGTCGGGGCTGTACTTCGTGGCGGTCTTCGGGATCATGACGGTGCTGTGGGACTGGTGGGCCCGTCGCACCGCCGCGCAGCGCGACTGGTTCGTCGGCTCTCTGGTGAGAGATGCGATCCCCGCCTTCTTCGCGATGGTGGGCACGGCGCTGGTGACCTACGTGGCCTCCTGGACCGGCTGGTTCGTCTCCGCGGTCGGATACAACCGCCACCTCGCGGCGGAGGAGGGCATGGCCACCGGCAACGGCGTCCTGGACTCACTGCTGTCGCTGTGGCTCTACCACGTCCAGGCCTACAGCTTCCACGTGGGCCTCGATACCGAGCACCCCTATGAGGCGAACCCGTGGGGCTGGCTGCTGCAGCTGCGGCCCACGAACTTCTACTACCGCTCCTACGACTACGGCGAGCATGGATGCGAGGCCGCCAAGTGCGGGGCGCACATCCTCTCGGTCGGCAACCCGCTGATCTGGTGGCTGGGCACCCTCGCGGTCCTGATGACGCTGGTGATCGCGGTGGTGCGTCGGGACGGCCGCGCCTGGGCGGCACTGGCGGGGATCCTCGCCGGCTACGTGCCGTGGCTGTTCTTCAGCGAGCGGACGATCTTCACGTTCTACACCGTCGCCTTCGCACCGTGGCTGATCCTGTGCCTGGCGTACGTGATGGCGCTGGCGATCGGCTCCGCCGACGCCGAGCGGGAGCGACGGCTCGCCGGAGGGCTGTTCGTCGGCTCGATGCTGGTGCTGATCCTGCTCGTCTCGGCATTCTTCTGGCCCATCTGGACCGGCCAGGTGCTCGACCTCGAGCAATGGCACTATCGCATGTGGCTGCCGTCCTGGACCTGAGGGCACGCAGCACGGTCGATGGCCTGGTCCCGCGGCCGACGGTACGGCCGCTCAGTCCTCGGTTCCGCGCGTGCTGCGATCCAGCACCTCGCCCAGCAGCTCCCGCAGATCCGTCGCGGACTGCTCGCTCACGGTCGCCTCGGACTCGCCCTCCTCAGGCGTGTCCATCGCGTACACGGCGCCGGAGGTCGCGAAGATCGTGGCCTGGCTCGCCTCGGTCGCGCTGACGGCGGTGAGGACCGAGAGGGTGCGGGTGTCCGCAAGCGTCTCGGCGAGCTCCCCCTCGGCCGAGTCCAGCTCGGCGATCGGGGCGGTCACGGACTGCCCGCCCTCGTCCCCGGCGAGGCCGTCGGGGTCGATGAAGCGTGCCAGCCGCTCGAGGGCAGCGGTGCGCGTCGGCACCGAGAACCGGTGGAAGCCGTCAGCGGAGACGAACTCCTCCAGCACTCCCCCGTCGTCCTCCACATGCAGCACCAGGCGAGTCATCTGTTCGGCGACCTGACGGGTCACGTGCACGACCGCGCTCGCGGTGGATCGCAGCATGAACAGCCCGGCGATCGGGCGGTCGATCTGCATCGCCCGGTCCTGCGCATCACCGATGACGACCTCTCCCTCGTTCTCCATCGCCTCGTCCACGGTCACGACCAGTCCTCGGGCGATGAGCGAACGCAGCGCCGCCGAGGCGTGCGCGGACTCGTCGACGCCCTCCTGGTCGAGGTAGGGGCTGCCGGTGAGGGAGAGCGTGTCGCGACCGGCGAGCGCGACGATCTCCTCATCGGTGAGGACGATCAGCAGCTCCGGCTCGTCGGAGGCGGAGGCGAGGAGCTCCATGGCTCCTGCGGCATCCCGCTCGGTCACGGTAGGGGTGGTCATCGAGAGCTCCTCGGGCCTGCGGGCTGGATGGTCATGAAGCGCTCACCGCATGCACGGGGCGGCGCCCAGGCTAGTCGACGGCGGCATGTCCACGGGACCGGGTCACCACCCGAAGCCGAGGGCGTCGCCGATCGCACCGCCGACGTCCTTGATGGCGTCCCCGGCGGACTCCATCCCGTCCCCGATCGACTCCGCGGCGCTCGAGGCGGCATCCGAGACGGTGTCCGTGACCGTGCTCGCCACGTTCGAGATGCCCTGGCCCACGTCGCCCGCGAAGTCCGCGATCGCCTCACGGTTGTCCCAGGCCATCTTGCCCAGGTCCATGCCGATGGACACCACGCCGGCTGCGAGCCCGACCCCGGCCACGATCGGCGCGGCCGGGCCGAACAGCGGAGCCGCGAGGACCAGACCACCGCCGACGGCGGACAGGCCACCGCTGGCCTTGTCGAAGGTCGTCTCGCCGTTCATCATCTGATGCACGCCCAGCCCGATGTCCAGTCCGGGGACCAGCTTCCCGCCGAGCTTGCCGAGCTTCCCGAGCTTCGGTGCGGCATTGTCGAGCCACGAGGGGAACTTCCCTTCGTCGAGGTGCTTCTTCAGCGGATCCCAATTCCCGAGGGAGTCCGGGAGCCCGGCCTTGTCCAGGAGCTGCTTCGCGATGGAGGAGTACTCCTCGCCGCCGTTCAGGCCCTTACCCAACCCCCTGGCCAGCTCGTCCTTGTAGTGGCTCCAGAGCTTGCCCGGACCCCCCTGGAACGCGGCCTTCCATTCCTTCATGTGCTGGGGGAAGTCGTCGATGAGCTTCTTGAACTTCTTGAACGACGTGAAGATGTCCTGCCCCGCCTTGGCCAGACCGAAGGTGTTCTCAAGTGGCCCCGGCCCCTGCTCCACCTCCGAGGCCGTGTCCTGCTGCTCGGCCTCCTCGTCGAGCGACGTCCCCTGGGCCTCGATCGTGCTGATCTGCTCGTCGAGCCTCGGCGCCAGATCGCTGCGCCAGCGTTCCCGGAAGGTCTCGGCGTCCTCGCCCTCCCACTCCGCGCCGTAGGCGACCAGCATCGAGATCCGGGTCCGGATGCCGTCCAGGGTGTTCGCGCGATCGCGCATCAGCTCCGCGTGCTCGCGGAGCTGCTCCGTATCCGCTCCCTGAAATCCGGTCATCGTTCTTCTCCCCCGTGGTCTTCCGCCCCGTGCCGCGTCCTCAGCGGACCGAGGGGCGCTCGTCGTCTGCGACGCTCACGCTATGCGGATGCACCCGACAAGGCGATGGGGACAACTCCCCATCCCCCTACGATGGCGACATGCCATACGGAACGAGCCTTGCCCAAAAGAGCCTCGCTCGGGCTCTGGCCACCACCACGACCCATCGCCGGCTGATGATGCCCGAGGACCTCGCCGACCACCTCCTCGCCCCCGACGACGAGGTTCTCATCGCCCTGCCCAGCATCCCGGACAACAAGCCACGGATCGTCATGGTCACGCGCGAGGAGGTGATCCTCGGACAGTGGAGTGCAGCAGGGTACTCGCCGAAGGACATCACACAGAAGCGCGCGATCCCAGGCCGCGACGTGCGCGGAGCCTCGTACAGTCCTGGGCTCTACCACGATGTAGAGATCAAAGTGCGTTCCGCCCGGGACCTGTCGATCCAGCCGTGCACGGTCGAGGACGGGATCCGCTTCGCGCACGCGCTCCAGGCCCTCGCCACGACCGGACGGGTCCCTCCACCGCTACCACCTGCGGACGTGGTCGCAGCACGGCATGCGCAGGGGAACTACTCCCCGGACTCCCTCGAGAACCGGATGCGCGCCGTGTGGGATCGGGCGCTCCTGGCCACCACTGCTCTGTGGAACTGCGAAGAGGTCCATTCGGGGCCCGCGCTCGGCTGGCTGTACCCCGGGGAGCAGGCGCTGCTGGTCCTCCTCGGTCAGACAGGCGTCAGCACCGAGTACCTCGCGGTCACCGATCGAAGGGTCCTGCGGGGCAGCGCCCCGGGAGCGCGGGTGAAGGAGCGGCCCGCCGCCGACGTGCGCGACGCAGTGTTCGACGAAGGACGCTTCAAGGACGCGGTGAGGATCGAGATGCATGACGGCTCGTCCCTGAAGCTCGACGGCGGCATCCACCCGCTCGAGGGTCGGGAGTTCGTCGATGCCCTGAACGCCCTCATCGCGACCGGTTCGCTCCCGACGGAGCTGCTGCCCTTCCGCTGAGGTCCCGGGAGCGCTGCCCGGGTCGGGGCGCGCGCATGTCCAGCACCCGGCGGACGGACAGGCTCGGCCGGTCCCCGGACCGTTACGATTGCCGCATGCCCCCAGATTCCTCAGCGCTGCGAGATCTTGCCCGCGACCTCGGCGTCAGCACCCAGTACTGGGGGTGGGACGGTGCGCTCAAGGACGTCGCCGATGACACCCTCCACGCGATCCTCGCCGCGCTCGGTGCGCCGGTGACCTCCGAGCAGGACATCACGGCAGTGCGGCGCGAGCGCGAACGGGCTCCCTGGGCCCGCACGCTGCCACCGGTGACGGTGCTGCGCGAGGACGCCGCCACCACGGTGCCCGTCCATGTCGACCACGGCACCACGGTCCGGGCCCACCTGCTGTTCGAGGACGGCGACCGCCGGGACCTCGCGCAGGCCGAGGACCACACCGCCCCGTTCGATCTGGACGGCACCCTGCGCGGCCGGGCCCGCTTCCACCTGCCCGCCGGACTGCCGCTGGGCTGGCACCGGCTGATCGCGGAGACCGCACAGGGTCAGTCCGAGGCAGACGTGGTGGTGACCCCGGCGCGGGTGAGAGTCCACGAGGAGTACGCCGCGAAGCGGGCCTTCGGGCTCCAGGCGCAGCTCTATTCGGTCCGCTCACAGCGCTCCTGGGGCATCGGCGACCTCGCCGACATGCGCGATCTCGCCGCCATCAGCGGTGCTCGTCACGGCGCGGACTTCCTGCTGGTCAACCCACTGCACGCTTCCTACCCGACACCACCGGTGGAGCCCTCCCCGTATCTCCCGGTCACGCGCCGCTTCACCAGTGCGCTGTACCTGCGCATCGAGGACGTGCCCGAGTACCGCGAACTCGCCGACTGCTCCCGCCAGCGGGTGGGGCTCCTGCGCGCGCGGGTGTCCGGCTGGAACGACCGTGTGGACCGCCTCGAGCGCGACGAGGTGCTGGCGGCGAAGCTCCAGGCTCTCGAGGAGCTGTTCGCGGTGCCGCTGACCGCGGGGCGCAGGGCGCTGCTGGACGCCTACCGCGCCCGTGAGGGACAGGGCCTGGAGGACTTCGCCCTGTGGTCCGCGATCGCGGAGTCGGTGCGCGGCACGGCCGATGAGGCCTGCCTGCAGGACCTCGACCAGGCCACCCTCGAGCAGGCCCGTCGCGAGCTGGCCTCGCGGATCGACTTCCAGATCTGGACGCAGTGGCTGCTCGACGAGCAGATGAGTGCCGCCCAGGCCGCGGCCCGCGATGCCGGGATGCGGATCGGGATCATGCACGACCTCGCCGTCGGGGTGGAGCAGATCGGTGCGGATTCCTGGCGGCTGCGTGAGGTCCTCGCCGACGGTGTCGCCGTCGGTGCTCCGGCCGATCAGTACAACCAGCAGGGCCAGAACTGGCACCAGCCACCGTGGCATCCCGACCATCTGCGCGAGGCCTCCTACCGGCCCTGGCGGGACATGCTGCGCACGCTCATGCGCCATGCCGGAGCGCTGCGCATCGACCATGTGCTGGGGCTGTTCCGGCTGTGGTGGATCCCGGAGGGTCACGAGGCGGCCGACGGCGCCTACGTCTCCTACGACCACGAGGCGATGATCGGCATCCTCGTCCTGGAGGCGCAGCGCTCGGGCACCCTGGTGGTCGGCGAGGACCTCGGCACCTTCGAGCCGTGGGTGCGCGACTACCTCGTGGATCGCGGGATACTGGGCACCTCGATCCTCTGGTTCGAGTACGACGGCGAGGGTGACCCGCTGCCGGCGGAGGACTACCGGGCTCTGTGCATGGCCTCGGTCAACACCCATGACCTGCCGCCCACGGCGGGCTACCTGGCAGGTGACCACGTGGCTCTGCGCCACGAGCTGGGTCTGCTGGAGCGGGACCTCGACGAGGAGCTCGAGGCCGATGCCGCCGGGCGCGAGCTGGTGCTCGACGGGCGGCGCCGCGAAGGCCTGCTGGCCGCCCGCGGCGAGGGCGGGTCGGACATCGAGCAGACGGTGCTCGCCCTGCACCGCCACCTGGCGCGCACCCCGTCGATGCTGCTGGGCGTCTCCCTCGTGGACTGCGTGGGCGAGCGGCGCATCCAGAACCAGCCGGGCACTGACGAGGAGTACCCGAACTGGCGGATCCCGCTGGCGGATGCCGCCGGCGCCCCGGTCTCGATCGACGACATCGCGACCGACGAACGCACCGCGCGCCTGCTGGCCGCGGTGCGCGAGGGCATGAGCCGGGGCTGACGCGCGAGCTGCCGGCCCGTGTCCGCAGTCAGTCCGCCGTGACCTGGTCCCACACCGAGCGCTGGTCGAGGAACTCGCGGGCGGCGGTCTGCGCACCCTCGAGGCTGTGGTGGGCTCCCCAGCCGCACTGGACCTCGTTGGCCGCGGGCACCTCGTCGGCCGCCAGCAGATCGCGCAGGGTGGCCTCGAGGACGGGGGCGAAGTCCTCGACGGTGCGGTCACCGACCAGCAGCACGTAGAAGCCGGTGCGGCAGCCCATCGGCGAGACGTCCAGGACGTCGCCGGAGTGGTTGCGCATGTGCTCGGCCATCATGTGCTCGAGCGAGTGGACGGTCTCGGTGTCCAGGTGCTCGACGTTGGGCTGGGTGAAGCGCACGTCGAACTTCGTCAGGACGTCGCCGCCGGGCAGCTCCTTGCGATCGGCGATGCGCAGGTAGGGCGCGGCGACGGTGCGGTGGTCGAGGTTGAAGCTCTCGACGTTCATGCGGGGCTGGTCGGTCATCGGTGATGCTCCTCGGATCGGTGGTCTATCGGTGGTGTGTCGGTGGTGCAAGGAACGGGAGGCCGGTGGGGCGGCGGGGATGCTCAGCGGCTGGAGCGGGCAGTGCGTCCGCGCACGACGCCGACGAACTCCTGGCGCAGCGGATCGTCCGCATCCCGCGGCCAGGCCAGGGCGATGCGGGTGGGCTCGCCCTCTGCCAGCGGGCGTGAGACGGCGTCCTTGCGGTGGTGGAGCCGGGCGAGCGAGAGCGGCACCCGGGTGAAGCCGGCGCCGGTGGCGGCGACCGCGATCCGCTCGGCGGCGTCATCGGCATGGGTGGCGGGGATCTCGGTCTCCCCCTCCAGATCGTCCGGGTCGATCTCGTCGAGCAGGCTCAGCGCATTCTCGGTGCCCACCACGATCGCGGCCCGTTCCTGCCACAGCGGCACCAGGTGCAGTTCGTCGGAGGTCAGCGGCAGGCGCACGAAGCACATGTCGACCTCTCCGGCGCTCAGCGCCTCGTGCTGGCGCGAGAGCGGGATCGGGATCAGCTCGAGCCAGGCCCCGCGACGACCCGACTTCCAGCGGCGCAGGAAGCGATCAGGCTCGACGCCGGGGACGAAGCCGACGCGCAACGTGGTGGGATGCATGCCCCCAGCCTACGACCTGCGTGCGGCGCCGTCGGGAGCTGCTCTACCCTTCCTCCATGCCCAGCTATCGCCTGCACGTGCCGATCAGCACGCTCCGCCCCGGATGCTCCCCCGTCGACGTGATGGAGCAGGCCGTGCTCGCCCTCGGCACCCTGCACGTGGTCGAGCAGCGCGAGGTGGAGGCCCCGCTGGTGGCGGGTCGCCGGGTGGGGAGGGTGGCGCTGCGCTTCGCGGTCGATGCGACCACCCGTGCGGCGGAGGATGCCGCCGCGCGCCACGGCCTCGCCGTGGTC
Source organism: Brachybacterium sp. (assembly GCA_030451965.1). Classification (GTDB taxonomy): domain Bacteria; phylum Actinomycetota; class Actinomycetes; order Actinomycetales; family Dermabacteraceae; genus Brachybacterium. Next base: position 8,788 of record JAKDNE010000001.1, read on the forward strand.
ATCGAGCACCTGGAGGACACCGTGGCGAGCATCGGCCCGGACAGCGCCGTGGTGCTCACCCGGGGCGAGGGCGGACGGTTCCGTCCGCTCCCCGCGACGACCGGTCGGTGAACCGGGTGCCGGGGCGAATCACCTCACGCGGCCCGTCGCTCTCACACGGTGCTGCGAGCCGTGAGCTCCTGCTCGAGCCAGGAGCACAGTGCGGGCTTCGAGACCGCGAGCCCGTTCGGGGCCCACAGCACGTGCTGTCGGGTTCCGTCCTCCAGCTCCTGCTCCGCCACGGTGTGGCCGGCGGCGGCCTGGCGCTCGGCCTCCTGCTCCGAGACGACGATCTCGATGAACACGTTCGAGTTCTGCTTCACCGCATGCACGTCGATGATCTCGGTCCACGGGACCGTGCCGGCCTTCGCCGTCGACATCGCGATGCCCTCGGTGGAGATCTCCAGCGCCGCGGTGCGCCGGAAGAGTCGACGGACCATTGCGATCGCGCCGCCCAGGAACAGGAGGACCGCGAGGACCCCGACGAGCGCCGTCAGGATGCCCCCAGCGGCGATCATCAGCAGCCCGATGAGTGCGAAGACCACGAAGAGGAAGATGAACAGGACGGTCTTGCCGCGCGAGAAGCGGAAGGGGACGGTCCAGCCGTGCCGGAGAGCCTCGGCCCATGCGTCGACATCGTTCTTCGGGGTATTCATGCTGGTCCTCCTCGGGGATGCGCAGACGTGACCCGCACGGGCCCCGACATGGAAGAACCCCCTGATCGTGAAGCTGACCAGGGGGAACTGAAGTGGAGCTACGGGGATTCGAACCCCGGACCTTCTCATTGCGAACGAGACGCGCTACCAACTGCGCCATAGCCCCATGCCGCGGTGCGACCTGAACAGATTAGCATCGCCGTCGCAGTGCTGTCGCCTCGGGGACGGGGCCTTGACGAAGGTCACAGCGACGGCGCCCCGTCGTGCGGGACGGGATCAGCCCTGCGCGGTGCGCAGCTCCTGCAGCTCCTGCTGCAGCTCGTCCAGCATGCTCAGCCGCTCCTGCCCGGTGCAGGCCACGTAGGCGGGCTGCAGGTGGTCGGGGCGCTCCATGAACTCGGTCCCCGGCCAGGTGCGCAGCGAGCCGCCGGCCCGGCGCAGGATATGGAATCCCGCGGCCACGTCCCAGGAGTTGATCGCGGTCAGCGCCGTCGCATCGGCCCAGCCGGCGGCGACGTAGGCGAGTTCGAGCGCGGCCGAGCCGAGGTGCCGCACCGCGGAGACCGAGTCCTCGAGCGCGCGCAGCGAGCTCGCGGCGTAGTCCGGGAACTGTGCACCGACGCGCTGGCCGGGGAAGCCGGAGAGCACCAGGGCGTCGGCCGGGGCCTTGGTGGGGCGCGGACGCATCACCCGGCCGTTGAGGGTGGCGTCGCCGTCGGCCGCGGCGAACACCTGATCCAGGACGGGCGCGTCGATGACGCCGGCGACCAGCTCGTCGTCGACCGTCACCCCGATCGAGATGCAGAACAGCGGCAGTCCGGCGGCGAAGTTGCTGGTGCCGTCGATGGGATCGACATAGAAGCTCACCACAGGATCGTCACTCGCGGCACCGGAGGGGGGCTCCTCGGCGGGACGCTCCCCGCCCTCTTCGCCGACGATGCGGGCGGTCGGCAGCAGTCGACGCAGCTCGGAGACGATGATCTCCTCGCTGGCGCGGTCGTGCTCGGTGACGATGTCGTGGCTGGAGGTCTTGTATTCGCGGGCCAGGCCGTCACGGTCCAGGCCGCGGATGTACTCCGACGCAGCATGGGCGGCGGCGCGCGCGATGTCCCGCAGCTGCGAGGGCGAGGGGACGTCGGCGGGCGGGGTACGGGGAGCGGTGGTGTTCATCCGTCTGAGGCTAGTCCGCGCCGGTCGGCTCCGGGCGGGCGGACAGTGCGCGGACGGTGCGCGCACAGGCTGCTGGGCCGACTGCACTTCCTGCGGTCAGCCCAGCAGGTGTCGCAGGTACGGACTCATCAGCAGTCCGTCGGGGTCGGCGGCCTGGCGCACGGCGCGGAAGTCCTCGAGACGCGGGTAGAGCTTCGTGAGCTCACGGGCGCCCAGCCAGTGCATCTTCCCCCAGTGCGGGCGGGCCCCGAAAGCGGCCAGAGTCCGCTGCACCAGCAGCAGGTATGGTCCCGCCTCCTCCGTGAAGTGGCGGTGGGCCGCGATGTAGACCGTGTCCCGCTCGTGAGCGGTGGACAGCCATACGTCGTCGGCCGCGGCGCGGCGGACCTCGAGCGGGAAGGTGACGCGCACGTCCTCGGCCTCGAAACGGTGCCGCAGCGCCGCGAAGGCTTCTTCGAAGCGGTCGGCGGGCAGCGCCCATTCCGACTCGTGGAAGCGCACCCGTCGCGGCGCGGCGAAGACGGCGGCGGAGTCGTCGACCACTCGGGGGCCGGCGAACACGTGCGAGGCGATCTCGGCGACGGGACGGCTGAGCGGCGGGACCAGCGCCGCACTGCGGCACAGCAGCTCCCAGACGCCGTTGCCGAGCACCTCCTGCTGCAGCACCTCGACGGCACGGGCGGGTCGGTGTCGCACAGCGGTGACGGGCAGCCGTCGCATGGTGCGCACGGTCGCCCGGTCGGTGTGGGGGAACCAGAAGAACTCGTGGTGGTCCGCATGGGAGGAGTCTGCGAGGAAGGAGCGCACCGTCGGCTCGAGCGGCTCGGTGCTCTCGACGAGCTCGAGGCGATATTCGGGCACGCACTGCAGGGTGACCTCGAGGACCACTCCGATGCTGCCGAGCCCCAGCCGGGCGGCCTCGACGAGGTCGGGGTCCTGGGTGGGCGAGGTGTCCACGACAGAGCCGTCGGCCAGCGCCAGCCGCAGTGCGCGCACCATGCCGGCGAAGCCGGTGAAGGCGCCGCCGGTGCCGGGGGTGCCGGTCTGGATCGCGCCGGCTATCGACTGCCGGTCGATGTCCCCCATCACCGACAGCGCGAGACCGTAGGGCGCCAGCAGCTCGGCGACCGCCCACAGCCGGGTGCCGCCGCGCAGGGTGACCAGGCCGGTGACGGGATCCGCGGCGACCAGACCCTGGTAGCCGTCCAGCGACAGCGTGATCCCGTCGGTCGCGGCGACGGCGGAGAAGGAGTGTCCGCCGCCGATCACCCGCAGCGTGCACCCGCGGGAGCGGGCCGCCTGTATGGCAGCGACCACCGCTTCCTGCGAGGTGGGACGCAGCACCTGCTGCGGTGTCCAGCGCACGGCTCTGCTCCAGTTGCGAAGGGTCTTGGTGCTCGCCGGCATCGGCCGCTCCTTCGAGGCTCGGTGGTGGGGATCATGGTCCTGGGCTCCCCTGCGGGAGAGGACTGCTCAGAGGAAGACTGCACCCTCGCCGCGGTACGTGGGGTGGGATCCGACGATCTCGTCGCCGCGGACCAGCAGATAGCTCGCGAAGTGCTCTGCGGGCTCACCGGCCTTGGCATGCCGCAGCCAGACAGTATCGCCCACCCGCAGCGCGTCGGCGGCGGACCCGACGACGGGGGTCTGCACCTCTCCCGCCGCCTCCTGCGGGGCGAAGGCGAGTCCAGCAGGATGGGCGATGGTGGGCAGGCGGTCCTCCGCCGGCACACCGCTGGCGATCCACCCGCCGCCGAGCAGTGTCGCCACGCCCGGGGCCGGTCGGCGCACCACGCTCACCCCGAGCAGCAGGGCGGGATGCGGGGCGAAGTCCCGGTAGCGGTCGAACAGCCCCGGTCCGATCAGTCCGGAGCCGGCGGCGATCTCGGTGACGGCCTCCTCGGCCGCGGTGGACTCGATCGACCCGGTGCCTCCGCCATTGACGAATTCGAGGTCGGCGATCTCCCGCACCGCGGCGACCACCTCTGCACGGCGGGCGGCGATGTCCGGGCGGGAGAGGCGCTTCATGGCGCGCACCGCTGCGCCGTACGGCGTGGGCGCCGCATCGGTCACCCCGGCGATGTGGCCCTCGTAGGCCATCAGCCCCACCAGGTCGAGACCAGGACGGGCCAGCACCTGCCGAGCGAGCATGACGGCCTGATCGGTGCTGCGGACCGGTGAGCGCAGCGCCCCGAAGCGCACCCCGGGCAGAGGCGCATAGGAGACGTCGAGCTCGAGGGCGACCCGGATCCGGCGACCGCCGGGGCGTGCGCCGAGGTCGGCCACGGCGTCGAGGATCAGATCCAGCTGCGCGGTCTCGTCGACCATCAGGGTGATGGACTCCAGCGCTTCGGGGCGCGTCACGAGCCGACGCAGCGCCCCGCGTTCAGCGGTCGGGTAGGCGACGACGACATCGCGGGCACCGTGCTCGACCAGCCACAGCGCCTCGGGCAGGGTGAAGGCGAGGATGCCGGCGTACCCAGGACGGGCCAGCACCCGCTCGAGCAGGCCCCGCACCCGCAGGGATTTCGAGGCGACCCGCAGCGGGGTGCCGGCGGCGCGGCGGGCGAGGTCCCCCGCGTTGGCGTCGAAGGCGTCGAGGTCGAGCACCGCGAGCGGGCGCTGGTGGTATCCCTCCCGGGCGAGCAGCGACTCGAGGGCGCCGATGTCAGAACGGGTACCCATCTCAGGCCCGACGACGCGCGAGGATCTCGTCGAGCTGGAGGTCCTGCGCCGGAGCGAAGTCCTCGTCGACGGCTTCGAGCTCCTCGACGCGTCCGTTCTCCAGCGGGACGGAGGTGGCGAGCATGCTCTGACGGTGGGCGGCGTGGCGGCTGGCGAGATCGTCGACCTCCCCGCGCAGAGCGTACGTGGGGCGGGGCACGGGCCGCGGGGTCCACTCGCCGGGCCGGGAGACCTGCTCCGCCGCGCGCCGAGACGAGGCGTCGAGGTCGGTGTGCGGGGCCTGCTCGATCGCGGCGGACGGCGCGGCGCCCGTGTCCTGTGCCGGAGTGTGCGCGCGCTCATCGGACTGCCGGCGCCGTGCGGTCTCCGCCTCGGCACGCTGACGGCGCAGGGGGGTGGGGGCCCGGGTCGCCCGGGCGCGGCGCTCCAGCTCCACCCGGCGCAGCCCCACCAGATACGCGGCGACGCCGACGCCGGCGAGCACCGGCACCCACCACGCCAGCACCTGCAGGGCGGCGAGGAGGACGAGGGCGGTGGTGGCCACGAGCAGGGTGCCGAGCACGCCGCCGAGGAACCGGCGGGAGCGGGCACGTTCCTGAGCGGGGTCGATGCGGGTGCCGGGTTCGGCGTCGAAGCGGGGGCGGCTGGTGGGATCTGCGGGGCGCAGCAGCAGGCGGTCCTGGGACATGGGCGGGTTCACCTCGGTGGACGTGCGGCGGGCGTGGACGGCCGCGGAGAGGTCCCGCGCCTGGGAGGACATCTCGGCCTCGTCGGCCGCACGAGCGCGGCCCATCACGTCACGACGGCTTGCGGTGCGCGGCAGGGCGTATGCCAGCCACAGCAGCAGCAGGATGCCGAAGAGGACGGCTCCGAGATTGATCGACTCCACATGGACAGCTTAATGACACCACTGTGATTCCCCTGGTCACGTTGCGGGCGTGTCGCCAGGAAACTCGTGCCGGAGTCGTCTCAGCACTCCACGGCCGTCATCCCCGGTGGCGACCTCGTCCGCGGTGAGTGCGAAGACCTGATGGTCGCGCCAGGCCCCGTCGACGTGGATCGCCGACCGCCGCAGCCCCTCCGGGCGCAGGTGCAGCTTCTCCACGACGCGCAGGCTCGCCATGTTCTCGGGCCGCACGGTGACCTCGATGCGGTGCAGCCCGAGCTCGGCGAAGAGATGGTCGATCAGCAGCGCCGCCGCGCGGGGCACGACTCCGCGGCCGGCCTCGTCATGGCCGATCCAGTACCCGAGCACCGCGGAGCGCAGCGCCCCGTACTGGATGGGGCCGGCGGTGATCTGACCTGCCAGCCGCCCGTGGACCGTGATCACCAGCGGCAGCGCGAGCCCCAGTCGCGCCTGCTCCTGGTTCCAGCGGCGCAGGGTGCGGAAGTCCACCGGCCGTGCACCGTGCTCGGGATCGGTCGCGTCCCAGGGGCGCAGCCACCGCGCATTGCGCTCCCGCAGTCGTTCGAAGGCCCCGCGGTCGCGTCGCCGCAGGGGACGCAGCGTCAGCTCCCCGTCCTGCAATGCCAGCGGCCACACGTGAACCATCGCGTCATCGTAGTCGGCGCCGACCCGGTTGCTTCGCTCCGCGCCCCGGGCAGTGGCGCGCTGTGCGAGCCTGGGGCCATGGACCAGGAGACGATGAGGACACGCAAGCAGGAGCTGCGCCGTCAGCTGAGGTCTCGCAGGGCCGCCACCTACGCCGGCGAGGACGGTGCCGCCCGACGGGCGCTGGAGGCGGAGCAGCTCCTCGCGCACGCCGCACCGCTGATCGCCGAGGTGGAGCGAGCGGTGGTCACCACTTCTGCCGCGGGCATCCCGGCCCCGCTGGTCGCGGCCTTCCACCCCACTCCCTCCGAGGCGGATGTGCTGCCGCTCGCCGGCCGGCTCGCGCACGCCGGCGCCCGGGTGGTGTTCCCGGCCGCGGCCGGGAGGGAGCTCGAGTGGATCATCTGGGACGGCCAGTCCGCCTTCGAGGACTCCCCCGGTCGCGGTTTCGGGAAGGAGCCGACCGGTGACGGGCTCGGTACCCGCGCGCTCGAGGAGGCAACGCTCGTGCTGGCGCCCGCGCTGGCGGTGGACCGCTCCCGCACCCGGATCGGGCACGGGGCCGGCTACTACGACCGGGCCCTGCGCACCCTGCCCGAGGGGGCGCGGATCGTCGCGGTGATCAATCCCGACGAGCTGCTGCCGAAGGATTCGCTGCCGTGCGAGGAGCACGACGTGCCGATCCCCGCCGTGCTCACGGCCGACGGGCTCGTCTCGCTGGTCACGTCCGCGGGCGCCTGAGCGCAGCGCAGTCGTACACTCGTCTCGGTCGCCTGCGCGCGACCGAGCACTTCGACCATCCCGGAGGATCCCGCGTGCCCACGTACGTCTACGCCTGCAAGAACTGCGAACATCGTTTCGAGCAGTACCAGAGCTTCAGCGAGGACTCGCTGCAGACCTGCCCCGAGTGCACCCAGGACGCGCTGCGCAAGGTCTTCGATTCCGTGGGCATCGTCTTCAAGGGGCCCGGTTTCTACTCCACCGACTCCACGACCTCGCGCTCCTCCTCTGCCTCCGCAGAGTCGTCCGGCGCCAGCACCGGCGACTCCGCGAGCACCGCTGCCGCCACGAGCACCTCCTCCGAGTCCTCCTCCTCGAGCACGCCGAGCACGCAGCCCGCCCCTGCGGCCTCCTGAACCACGCGGGAGCGGACGCCCACGCGGCGACCTCTCCTCCCCAGTGCGTCGTCGTCCACCGTCGCCGCGCACCGACCCGACGGGGCGGCTGTCGCGCCTAGCGTCGAGGCATGCTCCCCCGTCTCCGCGCTCACCTGCCCGTCTGGCGTCGTGCCCTGCGACGACGGCGGCGGCTCCTCGTCGCCCTGGCCGTCACGGCGCTCGTGGCAGCCCTGCTGCCCTCGATGCTGCCGCCGTCGGCCCGCGGGGTCGAGGTGGTCGTCGTCGATGTCGCGCTCGCGCCCGGCACCGTGCTGACCCCCACGCACCTGAGCACCGCCCGCATCGCAGAGGACCTGGTCCCCGCGGGGGCCGTGCTCGGGATCGAGCAGGTGCTGGGCCGCACCACGCGGATCCCGCTGGGCGCCGGGGCACCGCTGCTGCCCGGCATGCTCGAGGCCTCCGGCGCCGCCGCGGTCCCCGAGGGCTCCGTGCTGATGACGGTGCCCGTCCCCCAGTCGCTGGTGCCGCATCTGCCGCCCGGCGCCCGGATCGAGCTGGTCCCGATGGATCCGACCGCGTCCGGGAGCTCGGGGATCCCGGCCCGGGTCCTCGAGGTGGTCGCCTCCGATTCCCTCTCGCCCGCGCTGGGGAGTGGGGGCACGGGCACGGCCGAGGTGCTCGTCACCGTCGAGCAGGGGCAGGCGCGAGAACTCGCTCACGCGCTGGGGTTCGGAGCTGTCGTCGTGACCGTGATCGGCTAATATCCGTCACGGACCGTGCAACGGCTCCTTCCCCCTTATCCCTCTCCTCGTAAGGATGACCCCATGAAGGGTTTCAAGAACTTCGTCATGCAGGGCAGCGTCATCGACCTCGCCGTCGGTGTCGTCATCGGCGGGGCATTCACCGCGCTGATCGGCGCGTTCGTGGACAACCTGATCCAGCCTGTGATCAACGTCTTCGGTGGGCAGAACCCCGCCGGTCTCGCGTTCACGATCATCGAGGGCAATGACGGCACCCTGGTCAACATCGGCGCCGTGATCTCGGCGATCATCGCGTTCCTGATCACCGCGGCCGTCGTCTACTTCGTCTTCGTGCTCCCGATCTCGTCCGCGCGCAGGCTCGATCGCAAGCGCCGCGGCCTCCCCGTGGAGGAGGAGACCCCCATCTCCGAGGACATCATCCTGCTCACCGAGATCCGCGACGCTCTGACCGCGCGGCACGACGGCGCGGCCCAGCCCGGCGGGACCACCCCGCAGGTCTGAGCCTCATGAACGGTGCCTGGGCACCCGATTCCACCGGCGCGGGCCGGGGCCACGAGGCTCCGGTCCGCGCCGTTCATGCTCCCTCCCCCACCAGCGAGGGCACGACCGACGGGATCGCTGTGGACGGGGAGTCCATCGAGGCAGTGATCGCCTGGTTCGCCGAAGCAGGCCGTGACCTGCCCTGGCGGCACGAAGGGGTGTCCACCTGGGCGATCCTGGTCTCCGAGGTGATGCTGCAGCAGACCCCGGTGGTGCGGGTCCTGCCGCGCTGGCAGGAATGGATGCGGCGGTGGCCCGCACCGTCAGACCTGGCCGATGCCCCGACCGCCGAAGTGCTGCGCTGCTGGGACCGGCTCGGCTATCCGCGACGGGCGCTGCGGCTGCAGGAGTGTGCGCGCGTCATCGTGCGCGAGCACGGCGGGAGCGTCCCCCGGGGCGAGCAGGCCCTGCGGGCACTGCCGGGGATCGGCGAGTACACGGCCGCTGCGATCACCGCCTTCTCCCACGGCGAGCGAGCGGTGGTGGTCGATACCAACATCCGTCGCGTGCTCGCACGGAGCGTGCGCGGCCGTGCTCTGCCGGACCGCTCCTACAGCGCTGCGGAGCGCGCTGTGGCCACGGCCAGCCTGCCGGTCTCCCGCGAGCGGTCGACGGCCTGGAACCAGGCCGTGATGGAGCTGGGTGCGCTGGTGTGCACCGCCCGGGCCCCGCGCTGCGAGCAGTGCCCGCTGGCCGACCGCGGCTGTGCATGGTTCGCCGCCGGCCGTCCGGCCGCGACGGAGGACACCCGCCGCCGCCAGGCCTTCGAAGGCACGGACCGGCAGATGCGCGGCACGATCATGGCGGTGCTGCGCCGAGACGGCTCCGCGGCGCAGCACCAGCTGATGGCGCTCGATGCAGAGGACGCTGAACGGGTGCAGCGGGGTATGCGCACACTGGTCGCCGACGGGCTCGCGGTCCGGGACGGGACGAGCCTGCGTCTGCCCTGAACGGCTGCGTGGAGCTCTCCACCGCACGGGGTTCCCGTCAGTGCGGAGTTCTCGACAGCGCCGAGCCCCGTCAGTCGGAGGCGGCCAGCGCCTTGATCATGCGGGTGTTGCCGAGGGTGTTGGGCTTGACCCGCGCGAGATCGAGGAACTCCGCGATCCCCTCGTCCGGGGAGCGCAGCAGCTGGTTGTAGATGTCGGGGTCCACGGCCTCGCTCATCACCTCGAATCCGTGCCGGACGAAGAAGTCCACCTCGAAGGTCAGGCAGAACACACGCTGCAGGCCGAGCTGGAGCGCCCGCGCGAGCAGAGCGTCGAGCATCCGGTGGCCCAGACCCGTGCCGCGCTGGTCCTCGTGCACCGCGAGGGTGCGCACCTCTGCGAGGTCCTCCCACATCACATGGAGCGCGCCGCAGCCGACCACCTCGCCGGCCTCATCGGTCGCCACCAGGAACTCCTGGACCGCCTCGTAATAGGACACCAGGTCCTTGCCGAGCAGGACCCCGGTGTGGGTCATCGGCTCGACGAGACGGTTGATGCCCCGCACGTCGGCGGGCAACGCAGGGCGGATGGTGGTGCTCATACGGGGCTGTCCTCTCCACGCGACGGACTGAGCGGTGACTCGGCGCTGGAACCGAAGGCCTGCGGACTCTGGGCGGGTCCCTCGCCGCTCGGATCGGCCGCGGCGTTCGCGCCGGCCGACGGGGTGGTCTCCCGCGGCTCCGCTTCGGCGGCAACGTCCTCCGCCTCGGGAGCCGCTGCTGCCTCGAGTCGCTCCGCCCGGCGGTCCAGGGCCCGATGCATCGCGGTGATCAGCCTTTCGATGACCAGAGCCATCACCAGAGCGGCGAACAGCGCGACCGTGATCGCCAGCAGGTTGTGATCCTCGAACCAGGCGCCCGCGATCGCACCGATCGCGCACGAGTAGACGGCCCACACGAAGGTGGACAGCAACGAGCGGGGCCAGAAGTGGCGGTGGGGATAGTGCACGGCACCGGCGACCAGGTTCACCGCGGTGCGACCGAAGGGGATGTAGCGAGCGGTCATCAAGAAGACCAGGGCCCGCTTCTGCAGTCCGCGATCCGCGGCCTCGACAGCTCTGCGGCCACGCCCTTCGCGCAGAAATCGGAAGCGCTCCCAGCCGACCTTGCTGCCGATCAGATATCCCAGATTGTCTCCGGTCCAAGCACCCATCCACGCCGCCAGCGCGACGAAGATGATCGAGGGCCGTCCCGAGCTCGACCACAGGGAGGAGAGGGTCACGATCGTCGACTCGCTCGGCACGGACGGGAAGAAGCCGTCGAGCGCGGCGAACAGGTACACCATGAGATGGACCCACCAGGCATCGGCGATGCCGAGGATCCACTCCTCCATCTGCCCCGTCAGTGACAGCAGCCAGTCGATGGTGTCGCCCATGCGTCCTCTCCATCGAAGGCCCCGGCGGGTGCCCCCGGGCCTCCCGGGCTCGTCGAAGCAGGTGCCCGGGCCTGATCAGATCAGGCCCGGTGGTGCTCGCGCCCCGGCAGTCGTACCGAGGCGGGCGGTGGCGCCGGCCCCGCACGGGGCGGGGCCGGCCACACCGGTCAGGAGGTGCTGGCCTCCGCGCTGTCCGCGTCCGGGGAGCTCGCACCGTCGGCGTGGGTCAGCTCCTCGGCACGCGCCTGCGTCATCGAATCGATGTCGATCTCCTCGGAGATCGGCGTCAGCTCACCGCCCTCGGTCCGGCGCGCGAAGGTCAGCTCGCCGAGCAGGCCCTCCCCCTCCGCGTCGACGACGATCTCGTCGCCGACCTGGATCTGACCGAACAGGATCCGCTCGGAGAGCGTGTCCTCGATCTCGCGCTGGATGGTGCGACGCAGCGGACGAGCACCGAGCACCGGGTCGTAGCCCGTCTCCGCCAGCAGATCCTTCGCCCTCGACGAGAGCGTGATGGACATGTCCCGGTCCCGCAGCCGAGTCTCGAGCTTGGCGATCTCCAGATCCACGATCTGGACGATCTCCTGCATCGACAGCTGCGGGAAGACCACCACGTCGTCGACGCGGTTGAGGAACTCGGGCTTGAAGTGCTGCTTGAGCTCCTCATGGACCTTCGACTTCATCCGCTCGTAGTCGGTGGAGAGGTCCCCGCCTGCGGTGAAGCCCAGGGACACACCCTTGGCGATGTCCCGGGTGCCGAGGTTGGTGGTCATGATGATGATGGTGTTCTTGAAATCGACCACCCGACCCTGCGAGTCGGTGAGGCGACCGTCCTCAAGGATCTGCAGCAGCGAGTTGAAGATGTCCACATGGGCCTTCTCCACCTCGTCGAACAGCACCACGGAGAACGGCTTGCGACGCACCTTCTCGGTGAGCTGGCCGCCCTCGTCGTAGCCGACGTACCCGGGGGGCGAACCGAACAGACGCGAGGCGGTGTGCTTCTCACCGAACTCGGACATGTCGAGCTGGATCAGTGCTTCCTCGTCGCCGAACAGGAACTCGGCGAGCGCCTTGGCCAGCTCGGTCTTGCCGACGCCGGTGGGGCCGGCGAAGATGAACGAGCCGCCCGGTCGCTTGGGGTCCTTGAGGCCGGCACGGGTGCGACGGATCGCGCGGGAGATGGCCTTGATGGCCTCGTTCTGCCCGATGACCCGCTTGTGCAGCTCATCCTCCATGTTGAGCAGCCGCGAGGACTCCTCCTCGGTGAGCTTCACGATCGGGATGCCGGTGGAGGCGGCCAGCACCTCAGCGATGACCTCTTCGCTGACCGTGGTCACGGCATCGGACTCGCCATGTCGCCAGGCCTTCTCCTTCTCGTCGCGCTCGGTCTTGAGGTTCTGCTCCTCGTCGCGCAGGGAGGCTGCGAGCTCGAAGTCCTGCCCGTCGATCGCCTCTTCCTTCTGCTTCCGCGTGGTCTCGATGCGCGCGTCGAACTCCTTGAGCTCCGGCGGCGCGGTGAGACGGCGGATGCGCAGGCGAGCACCGGCTTCGTCGATCAGGTCGATCGCCTTGTCCGGCAGGAAGCGGTCGTTGACGTACCGGTCGGCGAGGTTCGCCGCGGCCACCAGCGCCGCGTCGGTGATGGTCACCTTGTGATGGGCCTCGTAGCGGTCTCGCAGCCCCTTGAGGATCTCCACGGTGTGGGCCACCGAGGGCTGGTCGACCTGGATCGGCTGGAAGCGACGCTCGAGCGCCGCATCCTTCTCGATGTGCTTGCGGTACTCCTCGAGGGTGGTCGCCCCGATGGTCTGCAGCTCGCCGCGGGCCAGCATCGGCTTGAGGATGCTGGCGGCGTCGATCGCGCCCTCGGCGGCACCGGCACCCACGAGGGTGTGGATCTCGTCGATGAACAGGATGATGTCGCCGCGGGTGCGGATCTCCTTGAGCACCTTCTTCAGGCGCTCCTCGAAGTCACCGCGGTAGCGGGAGCCCGCGACCAGGGACCCGAGGTCCAGCGTGTACAGCTGCTTGTCCTTGAGCGTCTCCGGGACGTCACCGGCGGTGATGGCCTGTGCCAGCCCTTCGACGACCGCGGTCTTGCCGACCCCGGGCTCACCGATCAGCACCGGGTTGTTCTTGGTGCGGCGCGAGAGCACCTGCATCACTCGCTCGGCCTCGTCGGCCCGGCCGATGACCGGGTCGAGCTTGCCCTCGCGGGCGGCCTGGGTGAGGTTGCGACCGAACTGGTCCAGCACGAGCGAACCGGCGGGCTGGCCCTCCGTGGGACCGCCCGCGTTGGCGGGCTCCTTCCCCTGGTAGCCGGAGAGGCGCTCGATGACCTCCTGGCGCACGGCCGACGGCTCCGCCTTCAGGCGGGAGAGCACCTTGACGGCGGTGCCCTCGCCCTCGCGCAGCAGGCCCAGCAGGATGTGCTCGGTGCCGATGTAGTTGTGGCCCAGCTGCAGCGCCTCGCGGAGGCTCAGCTCGAGCACCTTCTTGGCGCGCGGCGTGAAGGGGATGTGGCCGGACGGGGTCTGGTTGCCCTCGCCGATGATGTCGCGCACCTGCTCGCGCACGGCGTCGAGGGTCACTCCGAGGGCTTCGAGCGCCTTGGCGCCGACACCCTCGTTCTCGTGGATCAGACCGAGCAGGATGTGCTCGGTGCCGATGTAGTTGTGGTTCAGCAGTCGTGCCTCGTCCTGTGCCAGGACGACGACGCGGCGGGCGCGATCGGTGAAGCGTTCGAACATGGTCCTCCCCCGTCCGGTGGTGGTGATGAATCGAGCGTACGCGCCGCTCCCGGCGAAGCGGAGCCTGTTCGCCGCAGGCGTGACGGCTGTTCGCCGTGGGCATGATGGTGCGCTCTGTCGACGGTCGCGGCTTCCCGACCCGCGTCGCCGACCCACCGGTCGGATACCGCAGGGGGGAACTGGAGCGGCCCGTATCATGGTCCGGGCCACATCCCCTTCCTCAAGGAGCACCTCATGGGCGCCATCGTCGGTGGAATCATCCTCTTCGTCCTCGGAGCCATCGCGCGCTTCGCGCTGGAGTTCGACCTGCCGGGGGTGGATTCCGCCACGCTCGGCACCATCTTGATGGGCGCGGGAGCCGTCCTGTTCGTCGTGGGCCTGCTGCTGATGCTGCGCTCGCGCAAGACCGTCGTGAACACCCAGGAAGCACCGGGGCACCGCGTCTCCGAGCGTCGGGATCCTCCGCCCACCGCGTGAGCGCTGCGACCCTCACGACGCAGCACTGATCGACGAGAGGACCGCCGACGCACCATGTGCGGCGATGCTCCTCGAGCTCGGTCCGAGCCGCGGGATGCCGTTGCCGCACGCCCGCAGCAGATCTGTCACACGGTCGCGGTCTCCCGCTCCAGCCTGATCTCCAGCACGGGCAGGGCGACGTCCGGCCTGCGCACGGGGAGGGTGAAGGTGACGACGTCGCGCCCCAGGGAGCCGAGCGTCATCTGCGATGCCTTCTGCTCCGGATCGATCACCCTGTGGGCGACCTCTGAACCATCGTGCAGCAGCCGCGCGAAGCGGACGCGGCCGGCGGCCCCGGCGAGATGCACGTGCTGCATCGGCCAGGTGGTCAGGTGCACGTACAGGCGGTCACCGCGCTGGGTGAGGACGGTGCCCCGAGGGGCGGTGAACCCGTGCGCCGGGCCGGCGCCGCGGACGGAGTCCTCGTGCAGCTCCATCCATTCGCCGATCTCGGCCAGGGCGGCGGTGTCGTCGCGGCGCAGGCCCCCGCGTCCGTCGGGCCCGATGTTCAGCAGCATGTTCCCACCCGTCGACACCGAATCCACGAGCATCCGCACCAGCAGGTCGGGGCTCTTGAACTCGAGGTTGTCCCGGTCGTAGCCCCAGGACCCGTTGAGGGTCTGGCAGGCCTCCCACCGGATCGGCGTGCCGTCCGGGCCGGTCATGGGCCGGGCCGGCTGATACTGCTCCGGCGTGACCAGGTCCCCGGGGATCCCGAGCCGGTCGTTCACCAGAGCGTTCGGCTGCAGCTCTCGCACCATCGCCAGCAGTGACCGGGAGTCCCAGTCCTCTGCGCCCTTCCCCTCCGGCCCCGGGTACGTGAAGTCGAAGAAGAGATAGTCGATCTGCCCGTACCGCGTGAGCAGCTCACGCACCTGGCCATGCAGATAGGTGCGATACCTGGACATGTCGCGACCGGCATTGAGCTCATTGCGGTCGGGGTGGTCCCGCAGCGGGTGGTTCTGGTCGATCGTGAAGTCGGGATGGGACCAGTCGATCAGAGAATGGTAGAGACCGACGCGGAGCCCCTCGTCGCGCAGCGCCCGAACCCATTCATCCACCAGATCGCGGCCGCACGCCTCCTGCGTCGTGTGCTCGGTGAGGTCGCTCCCCCACAGGCAGAATCCGTCGTGGTGCTTGGTGGTCAGCACCGCATACCGCATCCCGGCCTCCCGCGCGCGGCGTGCGATGTCGCGGGCGTCGAATCTATCGGGGTCGAACTCCTGCGCGTACCGCGCGTATTCCTCGGGATCACGATGCTCCCGGCTCATCACCCATTCGTGACGGGCCGGGACGGCGTAGATCCCGAAGTGCACGAACAGTCCGAAGCGGGCCTCGTCGAACCAGTGGGCATCGTTCGTCATGGTGCTCTCCTTCAGCTGTGGGACGGCGGCCATCCGCTCAGGAACGTCGGGGTCGAGGTGCTGGTCGACCCGGGCGGACTTCGTCGCGGCACCACTGCCGCAGACTCCCAGCTTCCCACGCCGCCAGCGTCGTGAAAGCCCGGATCCGGACGTCCTCGCTCGCAGCCCGTGGCAGATGCGGTCGCCGACCCCGTCCCTCCGATTCGCGCTGATCGTCGCCGGCGGGGTGCTACTTTCTGATCATCGTCCTGCTCCCCTGGCTCGTGCTCTGCACCGTGATCCCGCCGCTGGGGATCCTCGCGGGCCCGGGAGCCGCCGTCCAGGCCGCCTCCACGCTGGTGGGTCGCCGGGTCGAGACGCTTCTGGACACGCCCGATGACGCGTGAGCGTCGATGCGATGGCATGCCGGAATCGCCGAGACCCCGTCGTGAGGGCTAGGCTTCACGGAACCGATCGAGGGACCTGCGCCAGTGCGGGGACGAGGGACGGAGAGACATGGCAGACCTCAGGGTGGATGTCGAGCGCGCCGATGCGGTGATGATCGGGGGCGGGATCGCCAGTGCGACCCTTGCGGCCCTCCTCAGCGAGCTCGAGCCGACGTGGGACATCCGCGTGCTCGAGAAGCTCGACACCGTGGGTCAGGAGTCCAGCGACGGCTGGAACAACGCCGGCACGGGCCACAGCGCCTTGTGCGAGATGAACTACACCCCACAGGACGTGGACGGCTCCGTCAGCCCTGCCAAGGCGATCACGATCAACGAGCAGTTCCAGATCTCCCGGCAGTTCTGGGCGCATCTGGTGGAGAACGACCGGATCGGTGACCCGGGCGAGTTCATCCACACCGTGCCGCACATGAGCTTCGTGCACGGCATGGAGAGCGTCGACTACCTGCGCCGCCGGCATGAGGCACTCACCTCGAACCCGCTCTTCGACCGCATGGAGTTCACGACCGAGCATGCCCAGCTGGCGGACTGGGCACCGCTGGTCGCCGAAGGGCGACCAGTCACAGAGACCATCGCTGCGACCCGCTCCATGGACGGCACCGACGTCGACTTCGGCGCGCTGACCGGTCAGATGCTTGGCTTCGCCACCCGCACCGGCACCACCGTCTCCACCGGGTCCGAGGTCGTGGATCTGCGGCGCATGGGGACGGACTGGGGGGTGATGGTCCGCTCCACCGAGGATGGCTCGATGAGCGTGGTGCGCACTCCGTTCGTCTTCGTCGGCGCGGGCGGCTACGCGCTGCCCCTGCTGCAGAAGTCCGGGATCGATGAGATCCGCGGCTTCGGCGGGTTCCCGATCTCGGGTCAGTGGCTGCGCTGCACCGATCCGGAGACCATCGCCCGCCACGATGCGAAGGTGTACGGCAAGGCCGCCGTCGGCGCACCGCCGATGAGCGTCCCGCATCTCGACACGCGCTATGTGGGCGGGAAGCGGTCGCTCATGTTCGGCCCGTACGCCGGCTGGTCACCGAAGTTCCTGAAGTCCGGTCGCTACACCGACCTCCTCGAATCGATGAAGCCCTCGAACATCACCCAGATGATGGCCGTCGCCCCGCCGAACCTCGACCTCATGGTCTACCTCGGCTCGCAGCTGGCGGCGACCCATCACCAGCGTTTCGAGGCGCTGCTCGAGTACATGCCGGCGGCGCGAGCGTCCGACTGGGAAGAGGTCACTGCCGGTCAGCGCGTACAGGTCATCGCCCCGAACAAGGCCAAGCACGGTGTGCTGCAGTTCGGTACCCAGGTGATCACCGCCGCGGACGGCTCCATCGGCGGCATGCTCGGTGCCTCCCCGGGAGCCTCGACCGCCACCAGCATCATGCTCGGCCTGCTCGAGAAGATGTTCCCGCAGCGCATCGATGCCTGGCGGCCCTCGCTGACCCAGATGGTGCCGAGCTGGGGACGGTCTCTCTCGGAGGAACCGGACGAGGCGCACCGGCTGCTCGACCACACGGCCGAGGCACTGGGCCTGACGCTCTCCTGAGGACATCTCAGGGCCCGCCATTCCTCGGCAGAGGTGGGAGGGCACGATCGGAGCGAGACCGCGGCGAGGAGGAAGGTCAGCGGATGCGCATCTCTTTGATGACCACGTGTCTGGTGGACGTGATGGCCCCGGATGTGGCTCGGGCGACGGTGATCCTGCTGGAGCGGCTCGGCCACGAGGTGGTGTTCGACAAGCGGCAGACCTGCTGCGGCCAGATGCACACCAACTCCGGGTACTACACCGAGGCGGCACCGATCGTGCGCTCCTTCGTCGACACCTTCGAGCCGGCGCTGGACTCCGTCGACGCGATCGTGATGCCGTCGGGCTCCTGCACCGGATGCGTGCGGGACCAGCACGAGCTGGTGGCACGGCACGAGGGCGACAGCGAGCTCGAGCAGCGTGCGGCGGCGGTCGCGGCGAAGACCTATGAGCTCTCGGAGCTGCTGGCGGACGTGCTCAAGGTGACCGATGTCGGGGCGTACTTCCCGCACTCGGTGACCTACCATCCCACCTGCCACTCGATGCGCTTCCTGAAGGTGGGGGCGCGGCCGCTGAAGCTGCTGCGCGCGGTCGAGGGCCTCGAGATGAAGAACCTGCCCGAGTCCGACACCTGCTGCGGATTCGGCGGCACCTTCTCGGTGAAGAACGACGCCACCAGTGATGCGATGGTGACCGACAAGGCCGAGAACGTGGTGCGCAGCGGTGCCGAGTTCGTCGTCGCGGGCGATGCCTCATGCCTGATGAACATCGGCGGCAAACTGCGCCGCACGGGCGCCTCACCACGCTCTGTACATCTCGCGCAGATCCTCGCGTCGACCAGGGAGGACCCCTTCGTCCCGGCGGAGACCATCCTGGGGAGGGCACCGTGAGCACCAGCGCCGGTCGACGAACGGCGAGGAACGAGCAGGAGGAGAACGCGCTGTGAGCACCGTCCATCTCGGTTTCCCTGCCGTGCGACCGCAGCATGCCTCGCCCAGCTCGCGGCTGCGCGGTGAGCGCGGTTTCCCCGAGGCGGCGCGGGAGGAGCTCGGTGATGGGACGTTGCGCGAGAACCTTCGCCGCGCCACCTCGTCGATCCAGTCCAAACGCGCCTCGGCGGTGCGCGAGGTGCGTGACTGGCAGAAGCTGCGCAATGCCGGCAGCGCGTTGAAGTGGCAGGTCACCGATCACCTCCCGGAACTGCTGGAGCAGCTCGAGGCCTCCGTGGCCGCGGCCGGCGGAGTGGTGCACTGGGCGCGTGATGCCGAAGAGGCCGGGGAGATCGTCACCCGTCTGGCGCTTGAGCGCGGTGCCCAGGAGGTGCTGAAGGTCACGTCGTCAGCGACTCAAGAGATCGGGCTCGACGAGGTGCTCGGCCACGCCGGGATCCGGGCGATCGAGTCCGATCTCGCCGAGCTCATCGTGCAGCTCGCCAGGGACGCCCCGTCCCCTCTCCTGCTTCCCGCGATCCACCGCAACCGGTCCGAGATCCGGGAGATCTTCCTGGCGACCATGCCGGATCTGGACCCGTCGATCACCGATGAGCCGGCTGAGCTGGCCGCGGCCGCGCGCCGTCTCCTGCGCGAGAAGTTCCTGGACATGCCCGGCTCGGTGGCGATCTCCGGGGCAGACTTCGCGGTGGCCGACACCGGCACCATGGTGGTCGTCGAGTCCGAGGGCAACGGACGCATGTGCCTGACCCTGCCGAGAACCCTCATCTCCGTGGTCGGCATCGAGGCGATCGTGCCGAGCTTCCAGGATCTGGAGGTGTTCCTGCAGCTGCTCCCCCGCTCCTCCACCGGAGAGCGGATGAGCCCGTGCACGACCCTGTTCACCGGCGTCCATGAGGGGGACGGACCCGAGGAGTTCCATCTCGTGCTGCTGGACAACGGTCGCTCCGCGGTGCTCGAGGACCCGGAGGGACGCAGCGCTCTGCACTGCATCCAATGCTCTGCGTGCCTGAACGTCTGCCCGGTCTACCAACGCACGGGTGGTCAGGCTTACGGCTCCACCTATCCCGGTCCGATCGGCGCGATCCTCTCGCCGCAGATGACGGGGATGCACGGGAGCGATGATCCGAACTCGACGTTGCCGTATGCCTCGAGCCTGTGCGGCGCCTGCTACGACGTGTGCCCCGTCAAGATCAACATCCCCGAGGTCCTCGTGCATCTGCGGGCGAAGGACGTCGACCGGCGGCGGGAGACCCGCGGCGACTTCCACGGCACCTGGGACGTGGCGCTGCAGGGCGCGAGCAAGCTGATGGCCTCGCCTCGCGCCTACGACCTCGCGGTGCGCTCGGCCGGTCCGCTCAGCTCGGTGCTGCCCGGGAAGAACATCGGCAAGCTGCCCGGTGTGCTGCCGTTGATGACGGGGTGGACCGATCATCGTGATCTGCCCAAGCCCGGTGCCTCGTTCCGCACCTGGTGGGACCAGCATGAGAAGGACCGCGCTGCGCAGGAGCCGGCGCATGGACCGGAGGGCGGCAGCGCCGCTGCCACCACGGACGATGATCCTGGCTCCACGGACGAGGAGCGCTCATGAGCGAGTGGACGGATGCCCGCCCCGCACGCACCCCGGGGATGACCGCGAAGGAGGAGATCCTCGCCCGCGTACGGGCCGCGCTGGCGGTCCCGCGCCGCGATGAGGTCACCGAGGCCGCCGACGTGCCTCGCGCCTACCAGCGGGCCGATGACAAGCAGGAGGTCCGCACCGCGCCCGAGAAGATGCGCCGCGTGCTGGTCCGGCGCCTCGAGGACTGCACCGCGACAGTCCATCGCGCCACCGCGGCCACCGCCCCGGCGATGATCTCCGCCGCGCTGGGCGAGGCACGCAGTGCGGTGGTCCCCTCCGGTCTGCCCGCGTCCTGGCTCACGCAGGTCGACGCCTCGCTGGTGGTCGACGACGGCACCGCTGCTGCACATGAGCTCGACGAGTTCGACGCGGTGCTCACCGGCTGCCATACGGCGATCGCCCTGACCGGAACGCTCGTGCTGCGCAGCGATGACCTGGGCGGACGTCGCGCGATCAGTCACGTGCCCGACTGCCACGTGATCGTCGTCGAGGCCGACCAGGTGGTGCTCGGCGTCCCCAAGGCGATAGAACGCATGGCGACGGATCCCTGCGCGGCCTGGACCATGATCTCCGGCCCCAGCGCGACCAGCGACATCGAACTCGAACGGGTCGAGGGCATGCACGGCCCCCGACGCCTCGAGGTGGTCCTGATCGAGCCGGAGCCTGACCCCACCCCCGAGCCGGAGACGGCGTCCGCACCAAAGGCCGCACCAGAGCCTGTCCCGGATCCCGCACCGCCGGCCGCACCGGCCACCACCCAGGAGAAGACCTCATGAACGATGCCACAGAGACCATGGGCCTCGATCTGTCCGCCGACGGCGCAGCCCGTGACCGCGGCGAGCTGTTCACCCTCGATGCCGGGACCTACCGAGCGGAGATCTCCTCGGTGGGAGCAACCCTCGAATCCCTCACCGTCGACGGTCGCGACCTGCTGGTGCGCAACCCCGAGACCGGTCCCATGCAGTTCCACCGCGGGGCGATCGTCGCGCCATGGCCGAATCGGATCGGCGACGGCACATACACCTGGGACGGCCAGGAGATCCGCACCGCGCTCACCGAGCCCGAGCGGGGCAACGCGCTCCACGGCCTGATCTCCTTCCAGGCCTTCACCCCGGCGACCCTCTCGGAGGACGAGCTGGTCCTGCGCACCGAGCTCTTCCCCTCCACCGGGTACCCCTTCCACCTGCTGCTGACGGTGCACTACGCGCTGGATCCGCAGGAGGGCCTCAGCACCACGATGACCGCCCGCAACCTCGGTGCACAGGACGCTCCCTACGGGGCGTGCCCGCATCCGTACCTGGTCGCCGGGACGGAGCCTCTGGATACGTGGTCGCTGCAGGTCGAGGCCGGGACCGTGCTCACCGTCACCGAGGATCGACTGCTGCCCACCGGCACAGCCCCGGTCGCCCCCGGCAGCGACGTCGACTTCCGGACCGCGAAGCCGCTCGGCCCGCTGTTCCTCGACCACGCCTTCACCGATCTGGGCCGCGACGCCCAGGACCGCGTGGTGGTGACCGTCTCCGCGCCCGGCGGCACCGGGGTGGAGCTGAGCGCCGGCCCGGAGTGCCCGTGGTTGCAGATCCACACCGGTGACCGCCCGGAACCGGAGAACAACCGGCTCGGGCTCGCCGTGGAACCGATGACCTGCCCGCCCGATGCCTTTCGCAGCGGCACCGACGTGGTGCGCCTGGTCCCGGGCGCGGAGCATGCCGCGGCCTGGACCCTGCGGGGCTGGTGAACGGCGAGCCCCTCCCGCCCCGGCATGAGCACAGGCCCGTCACCGATCGGTGACGGGCCTGTGCTGTGCTCGATGCGCTCCCCTGCCGCGCCGCGGCCGGGATGCGCACGAGATCACTCCGCGTGGGCCTCTTCGTACGCCTTGCGGATGGTGCCGGAGATGCGGCCGCGATCCGGGACCTCGTAGCCGGCGCCGCGAGCCCACTCCCGGATCTTGGCGGAATCGTTCGAGCTGCTGCGGCCGGAAGCGGTCCCGCGAGAACGACGACCGCCCACCCGGCGCGCCTTCTCCACCCAGCTGCCGAGCTCCTCACGGAGCTTCGAGGCATTCGCCTCCGACAGGTCGATCTCGTAGGCGACTCCGTCCAGGGCGAAGTTCACCGTCTCGTCGGCCTTGTCGCCACTGAGATCGTCGATGAGCTCCACGTAGGTCTTCCGTGCCATAGGGGTTCTCCCTTGCTGGTCTGATGACATCTTCTCGTGCGAACCCTGGTGAGTTCGCCATCCGTCCCCAGTATCGGTCGAAAACCCCAAGATTTCAATCCACTACCGATATCGGCTCAGGCGGAGTGATTCTGTTCATCGCCGTCGCGCCGTTCACGGTATTCCCGTTCGGCCTCGCGTTCGATCTCTCGTTCATGCCGGTCCACGCGCATCACCGCACGCATCACGAACCAGAAAAGCAGTCCCACCCCGAGGGAAGGGAGCAGCGCGCCGGCTTCGAACCAGAACCCGGAACCCATCTCAGGCCTCCGGCTTCACGAGCGGGAACAGAATGGTCTCGCGGATTCCCAGGCCCGTCAGCGCCATGAGAAGTCGGTCCACACCCATGCCCATCCCTCCGGTCGGCGGCAGTGCGTACTCCATCGCCTCGAGGAAATCCTCGTCCAGACGCATCG
Organism: Brachybacterium sp.; assembly: GCA_030451965.1. GTDB lineage: Bacteria > Actinomycetota > Actinomycetes > Actinomycetales > Dermabacteraceae > Brachybacterium. The sequence goes on from JAKDNE010000001.1 coordinate 31,474, forward strand.
CCTCGTCATCCCCCTGTGCGGCGAGCTGTGCCTGCTGGGCGAACCGCTCACGCTGGATCACCGGATCGACCAGCTCCGAATATCCGGTGCCGAGCTCGAACCCGCGCACGTAGAGGTCCCACTTCTCGACCACACCGGGCTGCGTACGATGGGCACGCACCAGCGGACTCGTCTCGACCGGGAAGTCACGCACGAAGGTCGGCTCGTAGAGATGATCGCCGACGCGATTCTCGAACAGCTCCTCGACGAGCTTTCCGTGGCCGAACTTCGGGTGATCAAGATCAAGATCGAGGGAACGGGCGATCTCGCGAAGCCGCTCGGGCGAGGTCTCGGGGGTGATCTCCTCCCCGAGGGATTCCGAGAGCGATCCGTAGATCGTGATCTGCGCCCATTCTCCCGAGAAGTCGTACTCCGATCCGTCGGTGAGTGTGACGATCTGGGAACCGGTGGCGTGCTCGGCCGCTTCCTGCACCAGCCGCTGGGTGAGATCACCGATCGTGTCGTAATCCCCGTACGCCTGATAGGCCTCGAGCATCGCGAACTCGGGGGAATGCGTGGAATCCGCACCCTCATTGCGGAAATTGCGGTTGATCTCGAAGACCTTCTCGAGACCGCCCACGGCGGCCCGCTTCAGGAACAGTTCCGGGGCGATGCGCAGGTAGAGGTCCAGGTCGAAGGCGTTCATATGGGTGACGAACGGCCGGGCCGCGGCGCCGGACGGGATCACCTGCAGCATCGGCGTCTCGACCTCGACGAAGTCACGGTCGTGGAAGGAGGTGCGCAACGAGTGCATGACCTCGGCCCGCTGGCGCACGGTGTCGCGGGACTCCTGGCGCACGATGAGGTCGACGTAGCGGTGCCGGACCCGCGACTCCTCGGAGAGACCGGCATGGAGGACCGGGAGCGGTCGCACGGCCTTCGCCGCCATCTGCCAGGTGTCGGCGAAGATGCTCAGCTCGCCGCGGCGAGAGGTGCCCACCCGGCCGTGGAAGAAGACGTGGTCGCCGAGATCGACGTCGGCCTTGAGATCGTTCAGCCGCTCCTCACCGATGACCGCCTGCGAGGCCATGATCTGCAGGCGCTGACCGGCTCCGTCCTGGAGGGTGATGAAGGCCAGCTTTCCCTTGTTGCGCTGGAAGACGACGCGGCCGGCGACGCCGACGACGTCCTGCGTCTCCTCACCGGCCTCGAGATCGCCGTACTGTGCACGCACCTCGGCGATGGTGGCGGTCACCGGCACCGCGACGGGATAGGCCTCCTCGCCGCGCGCCAGCAGCCGTTCCCGCTTGGACTTGCGGACCGCGACCTGGTCGGAGGTGTCCGTCGTGTCGAGGGCAGGGAGATTCTCGCTCATGGCGCGATTGTCTCATCACTGCCGTCGGGAATGCCTGTCGGATCAGGGTGCTGTCGCGACCGCCACAGCGGCGTCCAGCAGACGGGTGCCCTCGACGATGCCGGCGAGCACCACCAGGACCTCCCCGCGGTGCTCGGTCCCGATCGGCTCGAGGGTGGCAGGGTCCAGGGCATGGGCGTAGTCCCAGTCGATCTCGGCGCGCTCGAGCGCCTCGATGAGCACGGTCCGGATCGCTCCCGCCGAGGGCGCGGCGGCGCGTGCGGCGGCGATCGTGCGGGACAGGGCGAGCGCCTGCTCCCGGCCCGCCTCGCCCAGGTACGCGTTGCGGCTGGAGCGGGCCAGGCCCGTCGGCTCGCGCTGGATCTCGACAGGTTCGATCCTCACCGGCAGGTCGAGGTCGCCGACCAGACGCTGGATGATCGCCAGCTGCTGGGCGTCCTTGCGGCCGAACACGCTCAGATGCGGGGTGGTCAGCTGCAGCAGCTTGGCCACCACGGTCACCACGCCGTCGAAATGGCCGGGGCGGGCCGCTCCTTCCAGGATCGTGCCCGCAGGGCCGGCGGTGACCGAGACCATCGGGGGCAGCACCGGATACATCTCCTGGACCGACGGCGCGAAGACCACGTCGACCAGCCCGTCGACCAGAGTCAGGTCGTCCTCGAGGACGCGCGGATACGCCTCGTAGTCCTCACCGGGGCCGAACTGGAGGGGGTTGACGAAGTCGGTGAGGATCACGTGATCGGCGAGCTCTCGGGCTCGTTCGACCAGCGCCAGGTGACCGGTGTGGAGCGCCCCCATGGTGAGCACCGCGGCGACGGTGCCGTCCATCGCCGCGCGCCGCTCTCGCAGCTCGGCCTTGGTGGTGACGAGCCTCGTGCGTACGCGGCGTGCGCCGCCGCGCGGCGGGTCCTGGGTCATGCGTCGTCCTCCCCGGGCGGCTGATCCTCCAGCAGCACCCGGATGCTCTCCCGGGTGTCCTCCGGGAGTCTCGCACGGGACAGGGCCGCCAGCGCCAGCGCACGGTAGGTGTCGGAGACGTCGCCTCGCTCACCCGGCGTCCCGGTGGCGTCGAGGTCCGACAGCGCGTCGAGGTGCGCCTGGACGGTGCCGGCGTCCCCGCGCACGACAGGCCCGGTCAGCGCCTTCGCCCCGTGGCGGAGCGACTCGTCCAGGGCCGCCTCCAGCAGCGGGCGCAGATAGGCGCCGGGATCGTCGATCCCCAGTCGGGACAGGGCCTCGCGCGCCTGGTCCACGAGGACGACGAGGTGGTTGGCCGCGTGCGCGAGACCGGCGTGGTACAGCGGCCGGTCGCCCTCGGCGATCACGACGGACTCCCCGCCGAGCTCGACTGCGAGGGCCGCGGCGACGGGCAGCAGATCGGGCGGAGCGGTGATCCCCATCGGGCAGCCGATCAGACGAGCGAGGTCGGACCGGGTGCCGGTGAAGGTCATCGCGGGGTGCAGGGCGAGGGTCGCGCTGCCCGCCCGGGCCAGCGGCGCCAGCACCTCGGTGCCGTAGCGCCCGGAGGTGTGCACGACCAGCTGCCCGCCGGGGACCATGCCGGTCGCTGCGATGCCGGCCGCCAGCGGCGCCAGCTGATCGTCGGGCACGGCCAGCAGCAGCATCTCGCTGCGTTCGACGAGGGCCGGGACGTCCAGCAGCGGCACGTCCGGCAGCAGCGCTGCGGCGCGGTCTCGGGAGGAATCGGAGACGGCGTAGGCGCCGGTGATCGCGTGGCCCTCGGCGCGCAGTGCGGCGCCGAGCACAGCACCCACCCGGCCCGCACCGATCACGCCGATGCCCAGGCGCGGCGGGG
>JAKDNE010000438.1 GCA_030451965.1 Brachybacterium sp.
GGCGCCCGTCGGCCTGAGCACCGACGACGGGTCAGTCGCCCTCGTCGTAATCGGGGGTGTCGATGCCGAGCGTGTGCGAGGGGTGGGCGAGAAAGCCGTCCTCGACGCCGGGCAGCAGCGGGAATCCACCGATGCTGGCACCCTGCTCGGTGCCGACGAAGGCGGCGACGTCCGCCACATGACGATGCGCGTCGTCTCCCCGGCCCAGGAATCCGGCGCCGGCGTACCCGCCCAGGCGCCGACCGGTGCTGCGCTCTGCGGCGACCGCGGTCGCATCCAGCCGTCGGGCGCTCGCGCGCAGGCCGCCGGCGATGCGCCCCATCTCGGGGTACTCCTCCAGCGTCCAGCGCTCACGGATCTCCTCGCCCAGCGCCCGGGTCCCGTCGTCCTCCGCACGAGAGAGGTCCACGATGGTGTTGGCCAGGCGCAGCCGCAGGATCGTCAGGCGATCGGCGGCACGCCGCAGCGCGTCGGCCTGCCCCCGCAGCGAGCGCGGATCAGCGGTCATCGGGCGGTTCCTTCCCGGACGAGCCCTGAGCGGGCGTGCCGAGGTCCTCGGCGTGATCGGACGCTCTCATCGTAGGCATCGCCCGGTACGACGTCTCCAGCCAGTCCTCGAGGACCTCGATCGCCCGGGCCCGGGCGTCGGCGTCGGAGAGGAACACGTCGTGACGCGCGCCGGGAATCGCTTCGATCCGCACCTGCGGGCCCAGCGCAGCCGCGGCCGCGGCGAGGGTCCGCACGTTCAGCACTGAGTCCGAGCGTCGCATCTGCTCGCTGAACCGATGGCCGATCCGGGTGCGGTCCGAGTGGAGCACCAGCACGGGGATCGGCAACGGTCCGGCGGCGGCCAGGCGCCGCTGCCCGTCGATGATCGCGTTGAGCGTGACCGCCGGGAACGGATGCCCTCCCGGCGGTTTCAGGACGAGGTCGTAGTCATAGGCACCGCCGAAGTCGCGGTGGCTGGCGCGGGCGATGTGATCGCTGCCGACGGGGAGGATCGGTCGCTGCTGCAGTCGCTCGGCCAGCATGCGCACGGGCGCCTGGGCGAGTGCCCGGGTGACCGGTCCCAGATGCATCTCGAGCCAGGGGGAGTTCAGGGCAATGCCCCGCACCGTGCCGGGCTTCCGCTGAGCCCAGAGCGCAGCGGTGAGACCCCCGGTGGAGTGCGCGAGCATCACCGGCGGCCGGTCACGGCCGATGATCCGCAGCGAGGCGCCGATCTCCGCGTCGTAGCGGTTCAGGTGGTCGATCTCGGTGGCGGTCTGTCCCGGCAGCAGGCTGCGGCCGTGCTTGCGCAGGTCCAGTCCCCACACGTCGTGCCCGAGGCGCCCCAGGTGCTCCATCAGACCACGGTCGAGGACGTAGTCCGACCAGCCGTGCATCAGCAGGATCGGAGGCTTCCCGGTCGCCGCCTCCGGCGAGTTCCCCGACTCGCGGTGGATCAGAGTGGCGACCAGCGGGCCCTCGTCGTCGGACCCGAGATCAATCCGGTACGTCTCGTACCCCTCCCCCAGGAGTGGATCGGTGCTCACACGTCCTTGGAGCTGTCCCGCAGCAGCTCGACGACCTCTCCCCTGCGGTACCGGCGGTGACCACCCAGCGTGCGCATGTACGTGAGCTTGCCGGCCTGGGCCCAGCGGGTGACCGTCTTCGGATCGACGTGGAACATCTTCGCGACCTCGGCAGGCGTCAGCAGCCCGGTGGCATCCTCATCGCCCGCGGAGGGACTCTCATCGCCCGCGGAAGGGTTCTCCGTGGTTGCGTTCATTGGGGTGTGCGACCTTTCACTGCGGAATTCGGGGCGCTGCCGCGCCTGCTCGGCGTCGTCTGGTGATGGCACACGCTACAGACTAATCGGTAGGGTCGATCTGCTGGTAAACAAATGGGCTGTGTCCGGCCAAGATCCGACGAATCAGTCACGTGGGCGACCCTGGAGCGCGCCGGGGGCCTCGAAGGGATGTCCGGCACGTCTCACCCCTCGGAGTTCGCCGGACCGCAGGACGCTCATGTACCCTGAGCAAACGAAACTAATGCCATCTTCCGGGTCGACAAGAACGCCCGGCAGCCGACGCACAGGGGGTCAGATCCATGGG
>JAKDNE010000439.1 GCA_030451965.1 Brachybacterium sp.
GTCCCGGCCCTCAGCCCGGCCGACCCCCAGCCCCTGCCCTGCCGGAGCCCACCGCGGAGGAATCCGTTCTCGAGATGGAGCCGACGGTCGAGGGTGAGGACTTCTCCCGCGTCGCCTTCACCCGTGCCGCGCTCACGCAGATCCAACGCCTGATCGACCGCAACGGACCGCTGATGTTCCACCAGTCCGGCGGCTGCTGCGACGGCTCCTCCCCCATGTGCTTCCCCGAGGGGGACTTCCTCACCGGGGACGCGGACGTGAGGATGGGCCACGTCGAGGTGCCGCTGCCGGACGGCGGCACCTCCCCGCTGGACTTCTGGATGAGCCGCGAGCAGTTCGCCTACTGGCGCCACACCCACCTCACGATCGACCTGGTCGACGGGCGCGGCGGCGGTTTCAGCCTCGAAACGCCCGACGGGAAGCGGTTCCTCACCCGGTCCCGGATGCTCGAGGACTGAGCGTCCCCACTTCTGGACGGAGGGACCGCGACGGCCCGGCTCACCAGGGCCCCACCTGCTCCGCCGTGGTCCGACGACCGATCGGACGGTCCGTCTTTACAGATCCGCAGGGTCGGACGAAGGTGGGCGGATGGCTGAATTTACGACGACCAACCCGACCACGGGACGGACCGACAAGGAATTCTCCACCCTCGGCAGCACGGAGATGGAGCGCGTGCTCGCTCAGTCCCATGCCGAGTTCGCCCGGTGGCGAGCCACCGCGGCGCAGGAGCGCGCCTCGATCCTGGGACGGGTCGCCGACGCTTACGAGAACCGCTCGCGGGAGCTGGCGGAGCTGATCGCCGTCGAGATGGGCAAGCCGCTGGCGCAGGCCCTCGGCGAGGTGAAGCTGGCCGGCTCGATCTACCGCTGGTACGCCACCCACGGACCGGAGCTGCTCCAGCCCGAGCAGCTGGATCCGCAGGGAGCACAGGAGTCGCTGGTGCAGACCGAGCCGATCGGTCCCCTGGTCGGGGTGATGCCCTGGAACTTCCCGTACTACCAGGTGGCGCGCTTCGTCGCCCCGAACCTGATGGCGGGCAACACGATCATCCTCAAGCACGCGGAGATCTGCGCCGGCTCCTCGGAGGCCATGGCGGAGATCCTCCATGAGGCGGGAGTCCCTCAGGACGCCTACGCCAACGTCTTCGCCACCCATGACCAGATCGCCGACATGGTCGCCGATCCCCGGGTGCGCGGGGTGTCCCTCACCGGCAGTGAGAGTGCCGGGGCGGCGGTCGCGGAGAACGCCGGCAAGCACCTGAAGAAGTCGGTGCTGGAGCTCGGCGGGTCCGATCCGCTCATCATGCTCGACGGTGCGGACCTCGAACAGGTCGCGCGGACCGTCGCCACCGCGCGGCTGTCGAACGCGGGGCAGGCCTGCAACTCACCGAAGCGGATCTTCGTGCCCGCGGCGAAGCTCGAGGCGTTCGTCGCGACCGTCGTCGCGGCCTTCGAGGCCGCGACCCTCGGCGATCCGCTGGACGAGAGCGTCGACGTCGGTCCCCTCTCCTCGGTCGGTGCCCGGGACACGGTCGTCGAGCAGGTCGCGACCGCCGTGCGACAGGGCGCAACGCTCCATACGGGCGGACAGCCGCTCGACCGCGACGGCGCCTTCATGCAGCCCGCCGTGCTCACCGGAGTCACGCCGGAGATGGACGCTTACACGGAGGAGATCTTCGGTCCCGTCGCCGTGATCTACGGGGTCGACTCGGAGGAGGAGGCCGTCGAGCTGGCCAATGACGTCCCGTTCGGTCTGAGCGGCTCCGTCTGGGGCACCGATCTGGAGCACGCGCAGGGCGTCGCCGATCGCCTCGACGTCGGGATGGCCTACGTCAATGAGCACGGGACGACGCTGCCCGGCCTGCCCTTCGGTGGCGTGAATAGTAGCGGCTACGGCAGATACCACGGAATATGGGGCTTCCGGGAGTTTTCGAATGCGCGGTCAGTGTACATCGTGGATCATGTGCCATCGTGAACTAAAGCACAATGAGGCGGACTGACACTTTTGATTGCGCTGTCCTGGTATCGGGCTGGCCGTGTTGGCACCAGGCGAAATCTCCGAACGGCATCGTGTGATCGAGCGCAACC
>JAKDNE010000068.1 GCA_030451965.1 Brachybacterium sp.
ACCGGAGCCCAGCACGGAGCCCACGACCGAGGCCACGACCGCCCCGCCGAGCGCGGCGGAGCTGCTGCTCGAGGAGCTCTCCCCGCGCGAGCTCGCCGGCCAGCTGGTACTGGTGGGGATCCCGGCGGGCAGCGAGATCCCGGCAGCGGTGCTGACCGAGCATCATGCCGGGGGGATCTTCCTGCTGCAGGTGTGGGAGAGCGCCGACTCGGTCGAGAGCACGATCTCCACCGCCCACGAGGGCTCCCGCTCCGACCTCCCGCCGCTGATCGCTGTGGACCAGGAGGGCGACCAGGTCAGGATGCTGCGCGGGGACGCCGCACGCCGCACCCCCTCGGCCGAGGAGCTCGGCGCCCAGGGCCCCCGGGCCGTGACCGAGGCCTTCACCAGCATCGGTGAGGACCTCGCCGCACGCGGCATCCAGGTGGCCTTCGCCCCGGTCGCCGATGTCGTGGATCCCGACCTCGGGAACGCCAACGGGCCGGTCGGTGCGCTGGGCCGCGGATTCGGCACCGACCCGGAGGCGGTCGGCGAATGCGTGGTCGCGGCGACGGAGGCGCTCGCCGCACAGGGCGTGGGCGCGACCCTCAAGCACTTCCCGGGCCTGGGCCGGGTGGAGGAGAACACGGATTTCTCCGCCGAGGGCATCGAGGACCCGGTCACCGATGTCGGGGATCCGTTCCTGGAGTCCTTCCGGGCCGGGATCGGGGCCGGGGCGGGCCTGGTGATGATGTCCTCGGCGATCTACCCCCGGCTGGAGCCGGATGTGCCCGCGATGTTCTCCGCCGCGGCGATCGAGGATCTCCTGCGCGGTGAGCTCGGCTTCAGCGGCCTCGTGGTCTCCGACGACGTCGGGGCCGCGGAGGCGGTCGCCTCGGTGCCGGTGCCCGAGCGGGCCACGCGGCTGCTCGCGGCCGGCGGTGACGTGGTGCTGACCGCCGATGCCTCGCTCACCGGCGAGCTGGTCGACGCGATCCAGGATTGGGCCGAGCAGGGCGAGGAGCAGGCCCGGCGGGTGCGGGAATCCGCCGGGCGGATGCTCGCGCTCAAGGAGGAGCTGGGGCTGTTCGGCGCGTAGCCGATCAGTGCGGGCCGGGTCTCGGCTCAGGTGTCCAGCGTGATCAGGTGGTTGAGCGGTCCGTAGCCGCCGGCCCGTCGCGAGAGCTTCCAGTCCTGGGCGTTCTCGGTGGCGCTGGCCACGAACTCGCGGGCGGAGGCGACGATGGTGACCAGGTCGTCATCGGTCCCGGCGTCCCCGATCTCCCCCAGCTGCCCGGCCCGGTCGAAGCCTGCGATGCGGGCGAGCTGCGCCGCGATCGCGGCCGACAGGGTCGAACCGGCACCCCGCACCCGGCGATCCGGCACCCGGCGGGCGCGCAGCAGGTCGGTGCCGCCGTCATGGACCAGCACGTCGACCACGTCCTCGCCCTCCAGGCGCCCCCCGGTGATCAGCACGGCTCCGGGGCCCATCGCCTGCAGCGCGAGGGCCTGCTCGCGGATCTCCTCGATCGAGGTGGCCAGCGGGCGTCCCAGCAGCTGCGCCGCCTCCGCCATGTTCGGGGTGAGCACGTCCACCAGCGGCAGCAGCAGCTTTCCGAGCGCGCTCGCCCCCTCGGCGGAGATCAGGGGCGTGCCGTGGGCGCTGACCATCACGGGATCCAGGATGATCCTCCCCAGGCGGTCCCGGTGCTCCCGGACCGCTGCGGCGACCGCCTCCACGACCGCGGCGCTGCCGAGGGCCCCGATCTTGGTCGCATCCAGCCGGAGGTCACCGGCGACCGCGTCGATCTGCCCGCGCACGACGTCCGCCGGCAGCGGGTAGGTGCCGTGGACCTCGTGGGCGGTGATGGTGGAGACCATGCTGACCGCACTGGCCCCATAGGCCCCCAGGGCGGTGAACGTCTTCAGATCCGCCTGGAGACCTGCGGCCCCGTCGGATTCCGAGGCGGCGATCGTCAGGACGAGGGGCGGGCGCATGCAGTCTCCATCTCTCGGGGTCCGGGGTTCCGACGGCGGTGCGGAGCCGGGCAGGGCGAGGCGCGGGGCCTGCTCCGTGAGCGGAGAGTACCAAGGGCGCCTGGCCTCTCCCTCCGGATCCCCGAACTATCCTGATCCTCGACGCACGAACCGGGCATGCGAGAATCACCCGGGGTGGAGGCATGGGTGGTGTCGGAGGACAGCGCCCAGGGGTCGGGGAGGTGACGATGCACCAGGAGCCAGGCGGCGAGCAGCGGCCGACGGGGACCGGTCTGCCCGATTTCTCCGAGTCCTCCTCGGAGGGCCTGCCGAGCATCGGTTCCGACCACGGTCCGGCCACCCTCGGCGCACCGAGCGATCGTGCGCTGCGCCGTTCCCGCACCACCATGCTGGCCGTCATCGGCGGCTCAGTGGTGCTGCTGGCCGTGGTCGCCCTGGTCCTGTCCCAGACCGTCTTCCGCTCGGCCCTGGATGATCCCGGCCCCACGGCGTACCCGACCTCTGATCGCTCCGCTGGGGGTCAGTCCGAGTACGTGCCGGATCCTGAGGAGCCGGAGATCGCTCCTCCCCCGCCGATCTTCACCCAGGCACCGACCACCGAATGCACCGTCCCGGAGAATATGCCGGCAGCCCCGGCGTCCGACCCCGGGAAAGTCCGCGGCGGAGACCTCGAGTACACCCTGCCGGAGAGCTGGGGCTCCGGCTGGATCGCGAGTTCGCTGCCCTACCTCACGGAGATCGGCGCCGACGCCCGACAGGTCGAGGGCAACTGGTACAGCGTGGTCAACCTGGGTCGTGTCACCTTCGGCGAGGACGAGGGCGGCTACCCGGGGCTCGAGACCGCCGCCGTCGCGATCTTCCAGTGCTACGCGACCACCTCGGGCGTCGTCTCCCACTTCGGCGAGCACCCGGAGGTGACCGACTACCGCTCCGAGGCCCTCACCGTCGACGGCGAGCCGGCCTGGATCGTCCAGGCCACGTACCACTTCGAGGATCCCGAGAAGCTGGAGACCTCGAGCGCCTCGATCGTCACCTCGATCGTCGTCGAGACGCCGGACGGGCCCAGCGCCCTGGCCAGCGACGTCGCCGCCGATCAGCCTGAGCACGTCCAGGAGCTCGAAGACATCATCGCGAGCCTCGACGTCGTCGAATGACCAGCAGGCCGGACCACCGGTCGAGAACGAGACATCCCGTCGAAGGAGCCCCCGTGCACACCGGACCGCAGTTCCCCACGACCCCGCAGCAGTCTCCCGGTCATGGTGGCCGCGGCACCGCACTGCTCATCGGGGGGATCGCGTTCGCCGTGGTGTTCCTGCTGGTCGTCGGGGTCACCGTCGGGTACCTGGTGCTCCGTCCCGGCGGGGGCGGCCCGGTGGCCGGCAGCCCACCGGTCACGGAGTCGACGACCGTGACAGATCCGGAGCCCTCCGACGGCACGGAGGTGACCTCCCCGACCCCGACCGACGTCGAGGCCGAGCGCTGCTGGACCCCCGAGCGCGAGCGGTCCTCCACAAACGCCTCGGGCAAGCTGCGCGGCGGCGGCCTGCAGTACATCCCGCCGGCCGTCTACCAGCAGCGCGCCACCCCGTACGGGGTCGCGTACACCAACGATCTCCAGGGCGCGCAGGCGCTGGTCGAGGCCTCCTGGTACTCGACCACCTTCGTGGGGAAGGTCGAATGGCAGCCCGGTATCGAGTACCCCGGCGCCGAGGTCGCCTCGCAGACGATCGTCGACTGCTTCTTCTCCTCGAACATCTGGGGAGACACCCAGGGCCGCACGCTGGACGACACGATCACCGAGCCGGTCACGATCGCCGGGATCCCCGGATATCGCACCACGGCCACCGTGAACTTCGCCTCGGACCCGCTGGAGAAGACCGACGCGACCGAGCTGGTCATCGTGGTGCTGGAGACGGACCAGGGCCCCAGCGTCTTCGGCACGGAGACCGCCGTCGGCGTCACCGAGCACGAAGAGGCGGCCGTCGAGGCCTACGAGTCCCTCACCGGGATCTCCTGAGCGCTCCTCAGACCACCGCGGAGGCCAGGCGGCAGAGGTTGTCGATCACCTGCATCGTCCGCGGCCGCTGCTGCCACTCCTCAAGGGTGAGCTCGCGGCTGCGGGAGCGGTAGGTCGCCTCCACCTCTCGCATCTTCTCCATCGCATCGGTGCCGCCGATCATCAGCGAGCACTCCATCTGCAGCAGGAACGAGCGGATGTCCATGTTCGAGGAACCGATCACCGTGACGGAATCGTCGATGGTCACATGCTTGGCGTGGAGGATCGTGGGGGCGCGGTACAGCCAGATCTTCACCCCGGCCTCCAGCAGCACCGAGTAGTAGGAGCGCTGTGCGTGGAAGACCAGGAACTGGTCCCCGATCTCGGAGACGAAGAGCTCGACCTCCACCCCGCGCCGAGCGGCGGTGACCAGGGCCGCGAGCATCGACTCGTCCGGCACGAAATAGGGGGAGACGGCGACGATGCGCCGCGTGGCGGAGTAGAACAGCTGGTTGAACAGGGCCAGGTTGTTCTCCGAGACGAAGCCGGGACCGCTGGGCACCAGCTGGCACTCGTAGGTGCCGGAGGTGTCCGGGGAGGGCCGCACCACCGTCTCCTCCGGGAGCATCTGCTCGGACTCGTAGAACCAGTCCGTGGCGAACAGCAGGTTCAGCTCGGAGACGATCGGACCGCGGAATCGGGCCATCGTCTCCTGCCAGTGCAGGCCCCGGCGGATGTTCGCGGGCTTGTCGTAGTGGGAGGCGATGAGGTTCTGGCTGCCCATCCAGCCGATCTCGCCGTCGACGATCACCATCTTGCGGTGGTTGCGCAGATCTGGGCGCTGGAAGGCACCGTCACGGATGGGCTGGATCGGGTTCATCGGGAAGTGCTCGATACCGTGGGCGTCGAGCTTGCGGCGCATCGCCCGGTACTGCGTGCCGTGGCTGAGAGCACCCCAGTGGTCGTAGAGGACCCGCACCGAGACTCCGGCGTCCGCCCGCTCCGCGAGCGCCTCGAAGAAGTCCTCGGTGGCTTCGTCGAGGCCCATGATGTAGAAGAGCACGTGCACGTTCTCGCGTGCGGAGCGCACGTCGGCGGCCATCGAAGCGATCGAGGTCTCGTAGTCGATCTCGAGATCCGCGGAGTTGTTGCCGGTCAGCGGGAAGGCGCCGAGCTCCCTGTTCAGCCGTACCGCGGACTTCATCCAGCTGGGCACGTCCTCGTCCAGCTCGCTGTCGGGGATGTTCTGCGCCCGCACCCGCATCAGCCGGTTGACCACCCGCTGCTTCTCGCGCCGCGCGCGGGGCAGCCGCGCTTTGCCGAGCAGCAGGTACAGCGGGAAGCCGATCAGCGGCAGCACCATGATCGCGAGCAGCCAGGCGATCGCAGAGCCGGGGCGGCGGTTCCGCGGCACGATGATCAGACTCACCAGGCGCAGCACGATGTCCACGGCGAAGTAGACGTACGGGAGCATGAGGGCCCCGTGGTCCACTACCCACGTCCAGGCGTCGGTCATCGGGGTTCCTCTCGAGGGGAAGCAGAACGGCGGGCCCCGAGGGGACCCGCCGTTCAGCATACGGGCGCGGACCGCGCCTCACCCGCTCCCTGCTCAGTCTCCGCGCAGGATCGCGAGGATCCGCAGGATCTCGATGTACATCCACACCATGGTGACCGCGAGCCCGAAGGCGACGCGCCAGGCGTACTTGCGGGGGACCCCGGCCTCGGTCGCGTGCTGGACGTCCTCGAAGTCCATCACCAGCGAGTAGGAGGCCAGCACCACGGCGAGCCCGCCGATGGCCAGGCCCAGCATGCCCTCACGCAGGTTCTGGCCGGTCATCAGCATCATGCCGATGTTGACCAGTCCGAACAGCAGGTACGCGATCATCGCGACGAAGAAGATCTTGTTCAGGCGCGGCGAGGTGCGCAGCACCCCCATGCGGAACAGCACCAGCACGGTGCCGGCCACCGCGAGGGTGCCCACCACGGCCTGCAGAGCGATCCCCGGGTAGAAGTACTCCAGGGTGCCGCTGATCCCGCCCAGGAACAGGCCCTCGAAGGCGGCATAGACGATCACCGCTATCGGCGAAGGCTGCTTCTTGAAGATGTTGACCAGGGCGGCGACCAGGCCGCCGATCACGCCGATCAGGGTCGCGGCGCCGGTGATCGCCAGGCCGGCCTGGGCTCCGGCCTCGCCGGCCAGGAGGGACAGCGCGTAGGGGAGCATGGCGACCGCGAAGCCGACCACGACGATGATGCCGAGCGTCGCGGTGATCGCGTTGAGCGCGTCCTTGAGGGTCATCCGCCCGGTGTCGTGCCCCGTCGCGGCGGGACGCGCGTAGATCGCCTCGAGCGAGTCGCCTCGCTGCGTTCCCTGGCTGGCGAAGCCCGAGGACCACTGGGTGTCCTGAGCAGGGGCTGCCGGGGCGCTCTGACCGAATTGAGGGGCGTGGTAGTTCGCGCCGCCCCGCACGGACTGATCGCGTCCGAACACGATGTTGTGGCGTGCCATGTGGCTCCTCACGTGGGATCGGGAGGTCCGTGACGGGCACCGTGGGGCGACCGTGGACCGACCCGGGCATCCTACCGTCGGATCCCGAGACCTCGCTGGGTGCGCGCTCCGCTCTGGGCGAAGCGCGCCGCGGGCGAAGCGCGCCGCGGGTGAAATGCGCAGCGCGCGGCGGGCGATGCTCAGCGCGCGGCGGCGAGGGCCTGGTCGAGATCGCGCAGGAGGTCCCCGATGTCCTCGATGCCGACGCTCAGGCGCAGCAGCTCCTCGGAGATGCCGGCGCTGCGCCGCGCCTGGTCCGTCATGGCCTCGTGCGTCATCGTGGCCGGGCGGCAGATCAGGGTCTCGACCCCGCCGAGGCTCACCGCATAGGCGGGATAGCGCAGCGCCTCGAGGAAGGCGATGCGGTCCAGACCGGTCGCCAGTTCGAAGGAGAGCACCGCGCCCGTGCCGGTGGCCTGGGAGGCGTGGATGCGAGCCTCCTCCTCGCTGTGGGAGCCGGAGTACCAGACCCGGGCGATGTCCTCACGGCCGCGCAGATGCGCCACGATCGCCTCGGCATTGGCCTGCTGCCGCTCGAGCCGCAGCGGGAGGGTCTTGATCGACTGGATGAGTCGGAAGGAGTCCTGCGGGGCGAGCACGCCGCCCTGCGCCTTCTGCGCGAGCGCGAACGCCTCGGCGAGCACGTCGTCGTTCGTGGTGAGGGCGCCGGCCAGCAGGTCCGAGTGCCCAGCGAGGTACTTGGTGGCGGACTGCACGACGACGTCGACCCCCAGCTCGAGGGGACGCTGCAGCACCGGGGACATGAAGGTGTTGTCGACGATCACCAGCGCGTTGTGGCGGTGCGCGAGCTCGACGATGCGCCGCAGATCGGTGATCCGCAGCGTGGGGTTGGCGGGCGTCTCGACGAAGACCGCCCGGGTCGCGGACGTGAAGTCCGCATCGGTGAGTGCGCCGAGATCATCGACGAAGCGACCGGTGACGCCGCGACCGGGCAGCACCAGGTCCACGAAGCGGTAGGTGCCGCCGTAGACGCTCGCGGGCAGCAGCACCTCCTCGCCGACGACCAGGGTCGACAGCGCCGCCGCGGTCGCGGCCATGCCCGAGGCGAAGGCGAAGCCGTGCTCCGCTCCGTCGAGGGCGGCGAGCACGGTCTCGAGCTGGGCCCGGGTGGGGTTGGAGCCGCGCTGGTAGGCGAAGGCACCCTCCTCGCTGGCCCGGTCGAGCTCGAAGGTCGAGGCGAGATGCACCGGCGGGACCACGGCTCCGTGCTCGAAGTCCTTCAGGGTATGCACGGCGGCGGTCTGGATGTGCACGGCGGCTCCTCGTTCCTCGGTTCGATCTCTCCCCGCCACAGTAGGGCTCCGTGAGGGGGAACCCCCGGGGTCCGTGACCGTTTGTGACAGCCGCTGGGGGCAGCGGGGCAGCGGGGCAGCGGAGCGCGGCGCGGTGCGGGGCGCCGTGCGGGGCTCTGGCGCCGGTCATCACCGGGAGCATGCCGGTCGTGGTGGAGGCAGGCTCGCGCTCCTCCTGCGGCTCCTCCGCCGCGATGACCGGGATCGAACCGGTGAAGGTGCCCTCGTGCTCGCGCAGCACGGCCAGGGTGCGCCGCGACCGCAGCTGCAGCGCCACCAGGGTCGCGCCGACCAGGACGAATCCGCTGCTCGCCAGCACGATCGCGACCACCATCGGGGCCCGGAAGCCGAGGCCGCCGGCGATCACCGCGCCACCGAGCGCGGCACCGAGCGCATTGGCGACGTTGAACGCCGCATGGTTCAGGGAGGCGCCGAGCACCTCGGAGCGGTGCGCCACCCGGATCAGCCAGGTCTGCAGCGCGGGGCTCAGCGCTGAGCTGGCCGTGTTGACGGCGAAGAAACCGATCACCAGGCCGGGCAGCGAGCCGGGAGCTGCGAGGAACAGCCCGATCAGCGCGGCGATGTAGAGCGGGAAGCCCAGCAGCAGGGTGCCGCGCAGGGACCGGTCGGTGGTGATCCCGCCGAGGATGTTGCCGAGCGTCATGCCCAGCCCTGCCGCGGCGAGCACCCACGGCACGACGGTCGCCGAGGCGCCGGTGACCTGGGTGGTGATGTCGGCGACGTAGCTGAACACGGCGAACCCGCCGGCGAATCCCACCGCCGCGATGGCCATGACGATCCAGAGCTGCAGGCGGCGCAGGGCGAGGAGCTCGTCGACCGCGCGACGCCCCGGGACGGCCGGCTGCGGGGGCAGGGTCCATCGCAGGGCGAGCACGGTGGCCAGGAAGATCCCGGCGATCACGAGGTACACGGTGCGCCAGCCGGCCACCTGACCGAGGGCGGTCATCAGCGGGACCCCGATGAGGTTCGCGACGGTCAGCCCGGACAGCGCGACGGCGACGCCCTTGCCCTGGCTGCCGGGGCCCATCAGGGAGGCGGCCAGCAGCGAGGCGACCCCGAAGTATGCGCCGTGCGGCACGCCGGCGAGGAAGCGGGCGGCCAGGGTGAGCTCGAAGGTCGGCATCAGCGCGGACAGCACGGTCCCGGCGGCGAGCGCGACGGCGAGCGCGGTGATCATGGAGGTCCGGCTCCAGCGCACCGACAGCAGCGCGAGCACTGGTGCGCCGACGACCACGCCGAGGGCGTAGGCGGTGATCAGCCCGCCGGCACGGGCGATGCCGGCCGTGGGCTGGGCGGCCATCTGCTCGCTCAGCAGCCCGTCCGCGATCCCGGGCAGCAGGCCCATGGTGGCGAACTCGGAGGCGCCGATGCCCACCCCGCCGAGGGCGAGGGCAAGCAGGGCCAAGGTGCGGCGGCGAGCGGAGAGCTCATGCGGGGCGGGGCCGGTGGCCCCCTCGGGGGTCGGGATCGCCTCTGGCGGCGAGGCCGGACGGGAAGCGGCGTGGAGCGTCATGAGAGGTCCTCGACGATCGGAGGTGCAGGGTCAGGAGGGCGTCGTCGACCGAGGAGCCACAATAAGCCAACGCTGTTGCGTTACGTCAAGGGGGTGTGAGGACGGATCCTCATCACACGCCCCGGCGACGTGGCAGGATGAGCGCCGTGAGACCGACCGGACCGCTGGACCGCGTGGCAGGCGCCCATGACGCCGCCGTGCTCGCCGTCGCCCGGCGCGGCGAACCGGTCGCCCGCACCGGCCTGGCCGACGCCCTGCAGGTCACGCCGCAGGCGATCTCGAAGATCCTCACCCGGCTGATGGACCGCGGGCTGATGGCCGAGAGCGGGTCCTTCTCCTCCGGGCCGGGCAAGCCCACCACCCTGTACCGGATCGTCCCCGAGTCCCGTCGGGCGATCGGGCTGCACCTGACCCGTACCCGCCTGCACGGGGTGGTGGCGGACCTCACCGGGCAGGTGCTGGAGCGCCGCAGTGTCGGGATCGACCCCGGCCGGCCGGAGCCCGCGCTGATCGCGGACCTCGCCGGGATGGCCCGGGAGCTCGCCCGCCACGGCCGCGGGGAGCTGCTGGGCGTGGGTGTCGGGATGCCGGGGCCGGTTGACCCCGTCGAGGGCGTCTACGGCGGCTCGACCTCCTCCGCCGACGCCTGGCGCGGCGCACCGATCCGCGCCCTGCTGCTCGAGGAGCTCGCACTGCCGGTCCACCTCGATCACGACTCGCGGGCGGCGCTGGTCGGCGAGAGCTGGTCCCAGCCGGGTCTGCTGGACAACGCCGCCCTGGTGCTCGCCGAGGAGGGTCTGGGGGCGAGCCTGCGCCTGGACGGCGCGATCGTGCGCGGCGCCCACTCGCAGGCCGGGGAGGTCGGGCACACGGTGGTGCGGTTGGACGGGCTGCCCTGTCCCTGCGGACGGCGCGGCTGCGCCCAGGCCGAGTACCTCGCCGCCCTCGAGGCCGGCGATCAGGAGCTGGCCGCCCGGGTGCTCGCCACCGTGGTGCTGGACCTGGTGCGCCTGGTCGACGTGGACCGCGTGGTGCTCGGCGGTCGCGCCGTCTACGCGCACCACCGGGTGACGATGGAGGCTGTCCGACGGGCGCTCGCCGAGGGACTGCGCGCCGACGCCCAGCTCCATGTCGAGGTGCTGCTGTCCACCCGCGGCGTCGACCTGATCGCCGTCGGCGCCGCCTGCCAGGTGCTCGAGCACGAGTACGGGCTGCCGACCGCGCTGGTGGGACCCGAGACGGGCTGAGTGCTCAGCCGGTCCGATGCTCAGGCAGGGCGGGCGCCGAAGATCGCCGACCCGACCCGGACGATGGTCGCGCCCTCCTCGACCGCGATCTCGAGGTCGCCGCTCATGCCCATCGACAGCTCCGTGAGCTCCTCGGCGCCGAGCTGCTCGCGCACGCCGTCACGCAGCTCCCGCAGCCGGTGCAGCGACGCGCGGACCGCCGCGGCATCGCTGGTGTTCGCCCCGATGGTCATCAGACCGACGGGCCGCAGCACGCTGCTGTCCCGCAACCGCTCCACGATCGGCGCGAGCGCCTCCACGGTGGGGGTGAAACCGCCCTTGGACTCCTCGCCGGAGGTGTTGACCTGCACCAGCACGTCCCGCTGCAGTCCCGCCGTCTCGGCGCGGCGCTCGAGCGCATCGGCGATGCCCTCGCGGTCCACGCTGTGGATCATCTCCGCGAAGGCCACCACGTCACGGGCCTTGTTGGTCTGCAGCCGCCCGATGAAGTGGCGGGGCACGCCGTTGTCGATCAGCAGCGGGTCGGCGTGCTTGGCGATCTCCTGGGCCCGGTTCTCCCCCACCGCGACGGGCCGGTCCCGCTCGCGCAGCAGCTCCACCGCGACGGCCGCGAGATCACCGTGCTGCTGGCCACCAAGACCCGCGCCCCGGAG
>JAKDNE010000069.1 GCA_030451965.1 Brachybacterium sp.
CGGCGCCCCGGCTCCCCGGTCCCGCGGGCGCTGAGAGTGCTGCTGCCCGCCCTGCTGATCCTGGGATGGCTGGTCGCCGCCGGGATCGGCGGACCGTACTTCGGCCGGGTCGACGAGGTCTCCTCGAACGACCGCACCGCCTATCTGCCGGATTCCGCCGCCGCCACGGAGGTCGCCCAGCGGGCCACCGACTTCACCGGCTCCGAGGCGATCCCGGCCATCATCGTGGTCACCTCGCCGCAGGAGATGGACGAGGACACGCTCGCCTCGCTCACCAAGATCACCGAGGCGCTCGGCGAGATGGAGACGGTCGCCGGCGAGGTCTCCCCGGCGATCCCCTCCGAGGACGGGCTCGCGGTGCAGGTGTTCGTCCCGCTGGACTCCGACGCCGACCTCGCAGCGGCCATCGCCGAGATCGATGCGGAGCTCACCGCCGATCTGCCGGCGGACCTCACCGCCCACGTCACCGGTCCCGCCGGGTTCTCCGCCGACCTCGGAGAGGCCTTCGCGGGCATCGACGGGCTCCTGCTGGGGGTCGCGCTCGCCGCGGTGCTGGTCATCCTCCTGATCGTCTACCGCTCTCTGCTGCTGCCGCTGATCGTGCTGTCGACGAGCCTGTTCGCGCTGTGCGCGGCGCTGCTGACCATCTGGCATCTGGCCGCAGCGGACGTGCTGCTGCTGTCGGGGCAGACCCAGGGGATCCTGTTCATCCTCGTGATCGGCGCCGCGACCGACTACTCCCTGCTGTACGTCTCCCGATACCGAGATGAGCTGGGGCATACCCGAGAGCGGGGGCGTGCGACGCTCAAGGCGCTGCGCGGCACCCTCGAGCCGGTGCTCGCCTCCGGCGGCACGGTCATCGCCGGCCTGCTGTGCCTGCTGCTGTCGGACCTGAAGTCCAACAGCACCCTGGGACCGGTGGCGGCGATCGGGATCGTGTTCGCGATGGCGGCCGCCCTGACCTTCCTGCCCGCCGTGCTGTACGCCACCGGTCGCGTCGCCTTCTGGCCGCGCCGACCGCTCTACGCGCCGGACGCCCCGGCCACCGGCACCGATCCGGCGGCCCACGGGATCTGGGGACGGATCGCGCTCGCCGTGCGACGCCGGCCCCGGCCGCTCTGGGTCATCACCGCAGCGGTGCTCGCCCTCGGCTGCCTGGGCGTCACTCAGCTCGAGGCCGACGGCGTGCCGCAGTCCGACCTGGTGCTGACCTCCTCCTCCGCGCGCGATGGACAGGCAGCCCTCGGCGAGCACTTCCCGGGCGGCTCCGGCTCCCCGATGCAGGTGATCACCGACGAGTCCTCCCTCCAGGAGGTCTCCGACCAGCTCCTCGGGCAGGACGGCATCGAGTCGGTGTCGGTCACTGCCGAGGACTCCCCCACCGGCACCGCTCCCGTGACCGCGGAGGGCATCCAGGCGCAGGGACCGCCCGGCACTCCGGCACCGGAGCCGACCGTGGTGGACGGCGACGTGCTGGTGCAGGCGACGCTGACGGACGCCGCCGATTCCTCCGCGGCCGAGGGGACGGTGCGTGAGGTGCGTGCGGACTTCGCCGCCCACGACCTCGATGCGCTGGTGGGCGGGGTGACCGCCACCTCGATCGACACCAACGACGCCTCCGCCCACGACCGCGCGCTGATCATCCCGGTGGTGCTGGTGGTCATCCTGCTGATCCTGATGATGCTGCTGCGCTCGATCCTGGCGCCGGTGCTGCTGATCACCACCACCGTGCTGTCCTTCGGCACCGCGCTGGGCATCTCCGCGCTGGTCTTCGACCACCTGTTCGCGTTCCCCGGTGCCGACCCGGCGGTCCCGCTGTTCGGCTTCGTGTTCCTGGTCGCCCTCGGCATCGACTACAACATCTTCCTGATGACCCGGGTGCGCGAGGAGGCGCTGGCGCACGGCACCCGGGAGGGGATCGTGCGCGGTCTCTCCGTGACGGGCGGCGTCATCACCTCGGCGGGAATGGTGCTGGCCGCGACCTTCGCCGCGCTCGGGGTGATCCCGATCCTCTTCCTCGCGCAGATCGCCTTCATCGTGGCCTTCGGCGTGCTGCTGGACACTTTCCTGGTGCGCACGCTGCTGGTGCCGGCGCTGGCGATCGACCTCGGGAAGATCATCTGGTGGCCCTCTGCGCTCTGGCGCCATGGTCGGGACTGAGGCAGTGCGGCCGCATCCCCCGCGCGGCACATTCGCGAACGGTTCAGTGCCCCTCTCCGCATGTTCCTAGAATGGCCCCATGACTGAAGCGCCCTCTCTCCCCCACAGCACGTCGGACTCCTCCGGGAACGACTGCGAGTACATCCTGACCGTGGTGTGCGCCGAGGCCCCCGGTATCGTCCATGCGATCTCCGGCGCGATCCTCGAGGTCGAGGGCGACATCACCGAGAGTCGGCAGTTCGTCAGCAGCACCACCCAACGCTATTACCTGCGGATGCAGGTCAGGACCGCTGCCACGGTCCAGGAGCTGGAGGCCGCACTGGCGCCGGCCGATGAACGCTTCGGCCTCGAGCTCCGGATCGACGAGGTGGGACGCCCAGTGCGCACCCTGATCCTCGGTTCGACGACTCTGCATTGCGTGAACGATCTGCTGTTCCGGATGGAGTCAGGTCATCTGCCCATCGAGGTGCCGCTGATCCTGGCGAACCACCCCACCCTGGAGAAGCTGGCCGGTTTCTACGGCGTGCCCTTCGAGCATCGGGCCACCCGTGGTGAGGGTGCGAAGGCCGCCTTCGAAGATCGGGTGCGCGAGGCGGTGGCCGAGCACGACATCGAGCTGGTGGTGCTGGCCCGCTACATGCAGATCCTGTCCCCGGAGCTGTGTGCCGAGCTCGCTGGGCGCTGCATCAACATCCACCACTCCTTCCTGCCCGGATTCAAGGGCGCCAACCCCTACCGACAGGCACATGCGCGCGGGGTCAAGCAGATCGGGGCGACCGCCCACTTCGTCACCACCGATCTCGATGAGGGACCGATCATCGAGCAGGAGGTGCTGCGGGTGGATCACACCCGTTCGCCCGAGGAGCTGATGGCGATCGGGCAGGATGCGGAGATCCGGACGCTGCGCCAGGCCGTGGCCTGGTACGCCCAGTCGCGGGTGCTGCTGGATGGCTCCCGCACCATCGTCTTCCGCTGAGCCCCGCTCCCTGCGGCGCTCGGCCTGCGCTCAGGAGCGGGGCCGGGCGCGGCCCACGCCCTGGGCCCGCTCCGCATCGGCGTACCGCGTCCCGGGCGGGACCTGGGCCAGCTCGAACCAGGCCGCGGCCCGCGGCAGCATCCTCACGTCCTGCCAGGGGATCTCGAACTCCGGATCGCGCCACAGCGTCAGCGCGATCTCGGAGCGCCGACCGGCGGCCACCAGCACCAGACGGCGCAGCCGGGACAGCGCATGCGGGCCCGCCCGGGAGCTGTCGGGGATCGCCACCACTCCACCGAGATCGAGGGGCCAGACCGTCTCGCCCCAGCACAGCGCGGCCCGGTCGGGGCTGCCTGCGATGACCGCCGGTGGGCGCAGATCCGCGGCCGTCACCGGCGTGGGAGCGATCGGCGCGCCGCGGTCGATCACCTCTCGCTCCACCCACGCGCCCGGCAGCAGGGTCGTACCCGCGACCGAGACGTCCACCAGCAGCGCCTCGGCGAAAGGGGCGAGGGCGGGGCTCAGCAAATCACCATGGGCCATGTCCCGTCGCGGGACGGCGATCACCCGCACCACCGCCTGGTCACCGGGGCGGTCGGTCAGCGCGATCCGGACCCGGGTGCCGGGCAGCGGCGCCTGCCCGCTCATCGCCGGAACCGGGTCTCGACGTGGTCCTCCAGGGCCAGCGACAGCTGCCTCGTGAAGCGCTCGTTCATCGGCGGTGGTGCGCCGATCGGGAACCAGCGGGCCTCGGTGTTCTCCCCGTCGGCCGGGAAGGGGGTCGACTCTCCGTCCCCCTCGCACAGGAAGCACAGATCGAGGTACTGCGCCCGATCCCCGTTGGGGTAGGCGATCGGCGGCAGCGTGCGCACGTCGAGCAGCCGCAGCGCACGGCAGGGGATCCCCGCCTCTTCCGCGACTTCGCGGACGGCGGCGCGTGCCGGCTCCTCCCCCGGGTCGATGATCCCGGTGACCGGGGTCCATGCCCCGTCATCGGCCCGGCGGACGGCGAGCATCTGCGTGCGTGCGGGATCCAGCACCAGCGCGGTGACGCCGGGCATCCACAGCATCTCGTGCCCGATGCGCTCGCGCAGCGAGAGGACGAATTCTGGGGTGGCGATGGTAGTTCCTCCTGCGGCGGCCTCGGTCAGCCGCCCGTCATGAACGGCAGCGTGAACGCACCGAGCATGACCACGAAGAAGAGCACGTAGGCGATGGCGAACAGGATCAGCAGACCCAGCATCACCCAGAAGACGATCCAGCCGATCTTGTTCATCTTCTTCGCGGTGTAGGGATCGCTGTCCAGCTGCACGAGCGAGATGATGCCGAAGACGGCGGGGATCGTGCCGCCGCACAGGAAACCGACGACGATCAGGATGATCGCACTCGTCTGGAGCGAGCTGCGGTCCGGAAGCGGCTCGGAAGGCTGGAAGGTCATCGCTGCTGGTGTCCTTGTCGTCGAGTGCTGAAGGGTGGGGTCAGTCGGTCAGGGGGCGGCCGTAGGCGTCCCGTTCGAAGGCCGGCGTCTTGGCGAGCACCATGATCCCTTCGATGAGTCCCCACCACGCGCCGATGCCGCAGGTGAAGATGGTGACGGCGATCTGGATGATGCCGATGGTGGTGTAGCCCATGAGGAATCGGTGCACCCCGAAACCCCCGAGGAAGATGCCCAGCAGCCCCACCACCAGGCGGCTCTGCGGCTGGCCCTGCGGCGCTGGTCCGGCGGCGGGCTGCGCGAACGGCTCCGAGGCCGACGGGCCGGAGCCCGGGGCGGCCGACCAGCTCTGCTGGCCCTGACCGTAGGGGTCCGAGGCGGAGCCCGCGGCCGGCTGCCCGAAGGGGTCCTGCCCGGCCGGCGGCTGACCGTAGGGGTCCTGCCCGGCCGGCGGCTGACCGTAGGGGTCCGAGGCGGAGCCGGCAGACGGCTGCGCGTAGGGGTCCTGCGAGGCGGGTGGCTGCGCCCACGGATCCTGCGGGGGCTGCGGCGTGCCGCCCTGGGCGTTGAAGTCGTTTCCCTGGGGCGTCCAGGAGCCGTGATCACCGGGATTGCTCATGGCACCCACGATACGTGGTCACGGCGCGGCGCGGCACCTCGGCATCCCGCCGTGGCGCGGCGCACGGCGCTCAGCGTCGGCGCTTCTCCCGGATCCGCACGCCGATGACGATGGGCGAGCCGGTGAAGGCGAAGTCCTCCCGCAGGCGACGCTCGATGAAGCGGCGGTAGCCGTGCTCGAGGAAGCCGCTGGCGAAGATGACGAACCGTGGGGGCCGTGTACGTGCCTGGGTGGCGAACAGGATGCGGGACTGCTTGCCGCCACGCAGCGGATGCGGGTGCGCGGCCACCAGCTGACCGAGGAAGGCATTGAGCCGACCGGTGGGGATGCGTCGGTCCCAGGACTCCAGCGCCGTCTCGATCGCGGGGACCAGCTTCTCGGCGTGCCGGCCGGTCTGCGCGGAGATGTTCACGCGCGGCGCCCAGGCGACGTGCGCGAGATCACGTGCGATCTCGTGCTCGAGCGTTCTGTGGCGCTCCTCGTCCAGCAGGTCCCACTTGTTGAAGGCGAGCACGAGGGCACGGCCCGACTCCAGGACCATGTCGATGATCTTGAGATCCTGGGTCGAGATCGGCTCGGAGGCCTCGAGCAGCACCACGGCGATCTCCGCCCGGTCCAGTGCGGCCCGGGTGCGCAGCGAGGCGTAGTAGTCGGCGCCCTGGGCCTGGAGGATGCGCCGCCGGATCCCGGCGGTGTCCACGAAGGTCCATTCCTTCCCGCCGAGGGTGATCTTCTCGTCGACCGGGTCACGGGTGGTGCCGGCGATGTCGTCGACCACGACACGCTGCTCTTTGGCCAGCCGGTTCAGCAGCGAGGACTTCCCCACGTTGGGGCGGCCCAGGAGCGCGACCCGGCGCGGACCACTGTCCGCCGCGGCACCGCGGCCCTCCTCGGGCATGGCCGCCACCATGGCATCCAGCAGGTCACCGGAGCCCCGGCCATGCAGGGCGGAGACCGCGTGCGGCTCGCCCAGACCGAGGTTCCACAGCGCTGCGGCCTCGAGCTCACCGCGCTGGTCATCGACCTTGTTGGCGACCAGCACGAGCGGCACCTTCGCCTTGCGCAGCACCTTGAGCAGCTGCTCGTCGGTGGTGGTGATGCCGACGTTCGCATCGACGATGAACAGGACCACGTCGGCGAGGGAGACGGCGACCTCGGCCTGCTCCGCGACGCGGTAGGCCATGCCCTGGACCCGGTCCTCCCAGCCGCCGGTGTCGACCAGCCAGAAGTCCTTGCCGGTCCACTCCGCCTGGTAGAAGACGCGGTCGCGGGTGACGCCGGGACGGTCCTCGACGACCGCCTCGCGACGGCCCAGGATGCGGTTGACCAGAGTGGACTTGCCGACGTTCGGGCGGCCGACGACGGCGACGACGGGAAGGTTCCGCTGGACCGCGGAACGCGGTCCCTCGTCCTCGTGCCCGGTGAGCAGGTCCAGGTCCTCGTCGTCCAGGGAGTACTCCGACAGGCCCGCCCGCAGGGCGGTCTCGATCTCCTCGTCGGTGGGTCCGGTGGCACCGTCGGCGCGCGGGTCCCGTGCGGGGACGACCGCACGGTCGCGGGCCGCCGGCTCGGCGCGGCCGTGCAGTGCATCCTCCTGGGCGGACTCGGCAGCCGCGACCAGCATCAGGACCTGTTCGACGACGTCCTCGATCCCGAGCCCGGTGGTGTCCACGGTCTCGACGCCGTCGGCGGCGGTGTGGAACTCGGAGACGGTGGCGTCGTCCTGGTCGCGGCGCAGGACCTGGTCGGCCATCCGCGCCCGGGTGTCCTCGGTGTCCTCGAGGTCGAGCTCGACGGCGCGGCGCCGCATGCGCTCCTCGTCCGAGGCGGTCAGCAGCACCCGCACATGGGCGTCGGGGGCGACGACGGTGGTGATGTCACGCCCCTCGGCGACGCAGAATCCGCGCTCCGCGGCCGCGGCGAAGAACAGCTCGCGCTGGCGCTGCTGGAGGATCGCGCGCACCAGCGTGTTGGTCGCGACGGCGCTGACCTGCTGGGAGATGCGCTCGGTGCGGATCTCGGCGGTGATGTCGGTGCCGGCGACCAGGACGGTCGCGCCGGAGGGGTCGGTGCCCTGGACGAGGTCGATCTCCTCCGCGGCCCGGGCGACGGCCTCCCGGTCGGCGAGGTCGATGCCCTGGTTCAGGCACCACCAGGTCACGGACCGATACATCGCCCCGGTGTCGAGGATCCCGCCGTCAAGGGCATCGGCCACCAGCCGCGAGACGGTGGACTTGCCGGAGCCGGCCGGGCCATCGATCGCGATGGTGATGCCCTCGGCCGGACGGGGTGACGCGAGGTCGGAGAGATCGTGCGGCGCGCTGGTGTGCATCCGGCAAGGATACGGGGCGCTCAGGCGTCCGCGACCCTCCATCCCCGTTCCGCGAGCTCCCGCGTGAGCAGGTCCTCACGGGAGGCGTCGATCGCGATGTGCGCAAGGCCCACTTCGCGTCCCAGCTCGTGCTCGAGGCGGAGGTCCTCGAGGTTCACGCCGATCTGGCCGATCTCCGTGAGCAGACGCGCCAGCTCCCCGGGACGGTCCGGGACCAGCACCACGGCCGTGGCGAAGGCGTCGGTCGCGCCGCCGTGCTTGCCCGGGATGCGACGCACCCCGCGGTTGCCTGCGGCGACGAGGTCGGCGAGAGCCCGACGGGAGCCGGTGCCCGGATCCGGATCGCCCTCGAGCGTGCCCAGCGCCCTCAGCACGTCCTCGAGCCGGTCCCGGACCTCTCCGAGCACGTGCCCGACCGCGCTCGCGTTCGCGCCGAGGATCTCGACCCACAGCCGCGGGTCGGAGTCGGCGATGCGGGTGGTGTCGCGCAGCCCTTGGCCCGCGAGGCCCAGAGCGGGCTCGCTGGGCTGGAGCAGGGTGGCGGCGAGCAGGCTCGACATCACCTGCGGCACATGGGAGACCTGGGCGACGGCGATGTCGTGGGCGGCGGCGTCCATCGTGGTGGGCACCGAGCCGATCTCGGTGGCCAGGCCTCGCAGGACGCTCACGGCACGGGGATCGGTGCTCTCGTGAGGGACGATGACGAAGGGACGGCCCAGGAACAGATCGGCGCGGGCGGCGATCACGCCGGAGACCTCACGGCCGGCCATGGGGTGGGCACCGATGTACCGCGGCAGGTCCTCGGCGCGGGCCCGGAGGCGCAGCCCGTCCAGCACCGTGGCCTTGACGCTGGCGACATCGGCGACCAGAGCGTCCGGCCAGCTGCGCAGCGCGCGATCCACGAGTGCCGCGGCGACGTCGGGCGGCGCCGCGACCAGCACCAGTGAAGGGTCGGGGGCGTCCGTGACCGGCAGTTCCCCCACCCCGAGCTCGACGGCCAGTGCCGCGGTGCCCGGGGAGGCATCCTCCACCTGGACCTCCACTCCGGCGCGACGCAGCGCCAGGCCGAGGGAACCGCCGATCAGACCGGTGCCGATGATCCGCACCGGAGACGGCACCAGAGCCGTCACAGCCCCACCTCGGCCATCAGGGTGCCCAGCTCACGGCCGGTGAGCTCGCGGGTGGTGCCGGAGGGGAGGTCGCCCAGCACGACGGGACCGATCCGGGTGCGCATCAGGGCGGTCAGCTCGAAGCCTTGGGAGGCGAACATGCGGCGCACGATGCGGTTGCGCCCCTCGTGGAGCGTCACCTCGACCACGGCTTCGCGACCGTCCTGGGCCAGCACCCGGGCGCGGTCGGCGCGGGCAGGGCCGTCGTCGAGCTCGACGCCCTCGCGCAGCGCCTTGACCAGACCGCGCGGCGGGCCCCCGGGGGCGTCGAAGCGGCACACATAGGTCTTGTCGACCTCGAAGCTGGGATGGGTGAGGCGGTGGGCGAGCTCGCCGTCGTTGGTCAGCAGCAGCAGACCCTCGGTCTCAAAGTCCAGACGGCCCACATGAAAGAGCCGCTGCGGAAGAGCGGCAGTGAACTCGCTGAGGTCACGCCGCCCCTCGGGGTCGCTCATCGCGGAGACCATGCCGCGGGGCTTGTTCAGCACCAGGGTCAGCTTGGACCCGTCGAGCTGCAGCCGGCGGCCGTCGACATGGATCACCTGTGCGGCAGCATCCACCCGGACACCCTGCTCCTGGACGACCTCGCCATCCACCCGCACCCGACCGCCGGAGATCAGCGCCTCGCAGGCACGGCGGGAGCCGAATCCCGCCTGGGCCAGCACCTTCTGCAGTCGCTCCCCGTCCGGGCGATGCGCCTCCGACGGCTGACCGGGGGTGGCGGCGTCGGCTGCGACCGGCTTCCCCTCGCCGTCGCGGAGACGGACCCGACGGGGCGGGGTGAAGGCGCTGCGCCGTCGGGTCGGGCGACCTCCGGAACGGCCGGAGCCGGAGCCGCTGCCCCCGGAACGATCCGCGGCCATCAGGCGGCGGCGCCGCGGGAGATGAGCTCCCGGGCGAGCTGACGGTAGGCCGCCGCGCCCTTGTTCGAGGTGGCGAAGGAGATGATCGGCTCGGCGGCCACCGAGGCGTCGGGGAACTTCACGGTGCGGTTGATCGTGGTGTGGAGGACCTGGTCCGGGAACGCTTCCACGACGCGCTGGCACACCTCGCGGGCGTGCAGGGTGCGCGGATCGAACATGGTGATGAGGATCCCGTCGAGCTCGAGGCGCGGGTTGATGCGGTCCTGCACCTTCTCGATGGTCTCGACCAGCAGAGCCACCCCGCGCAGCGCGAAGTACTCGGCCTCGAGCGGGATGATCACGCCGTGGCTGGCGGCCAGCGCATTGACGGTCAGCAGGCCCAGGGAGGGCTGGCAGTCGATGATGATCACGTCGTAGTCGTCGGCCACCGGGCGCAGCACCCGTGCCAGCGCCATCTCGCGGGCGACCTCGTTGACGAGGGTGACCTCGGCCGCGGAGAGGTCGATGTTGGCCGGGAGCACGTCGAGGTTCTCGGTGTGCGTCTCCTGGATGACCCCGCGCACGTCGTGACCGCGCTCCATGAGCAGGTTGTAGACGGTCAGGTCGAGTTCGTAGGGGTTCACCCCGCTGCCGGCGCTGAGGGCGCCCTGGGGATCGAGATCCACCAGGAGCACCTTGCGGCCGAGCTCGGCCAGGGCCGCGCCGAGATTGATGACGCTGGTCGTCTTCCCGACCCCGCCCTTCTGGTTGACCATCGAGATGATCCGGGCCGGGCCGTGGCCGTCGAGCGGGGCCGGCTCCGGGAGCTCCGGCATCGGGCGACCGGTCGGGCCGAGATCGATGTCCAGCTGCTGGGAGGAGGTCGGGCTCACGTCGGTGTCCTGTCGTCGGCGTCGTGGTCTGTGGCGTGCACGGGGCTCTCCGCAACGGGGGCGGAGGAGGTCCGGTCCCGGTCCGGGGAGCGGGAGCTGCGCCGTGCTGTCGTCGTCTCGCGCAGGACGTCCGCCTCCGGTGGGACCGGGCGGCGGCGCCGTGCCGGACAAGTCTAAGCCCCCCGTCTGGCACGGGGGTGGGCACCGGCGTGGGCCTCGCGCAGCGAATCCACGGTGACCTGCGTGTACAGCTGTGTGGTGGTGACCGATGCATGGCCCAGCAGCTCCTGTACGGCCCGCACGTCCGCTCCGCCGTGCAGCAGATGCGTGGCGTAGGAGTGGCGCAGGGTGTGCGGGCTGATCGGCTCGGGCAGGTCCGTCAGTTCCGCCGCCTCGGCGGCGCGCTGGACCACCTGCCAGGCCGCCTGTCTGGTCAGTCGGGTCCCGCGGGAGCCGAGGAGGACTGCCGGCGTGCCGCGTCCGCGTGTCGCCAGGATCGGCCGTCCACGGGTGAGATAGGCCTCCAGCGCCTCGAGCGCGAAACGGCCGACGGGGACGATGCGGTGCTTGTCCCCCTTGCCGCGCAGCATTGCCGTGCGCTCCTGCACCTCGATGTCGTCGATGTCGAGGCCGGTCGCCTCCGAGATCCGGGCGCCGAGCCCGTAGAGGATCTCGAGCAGTGCCCGGTCGCGCAGCGCGCGCGCCGTGGCATCCCGGCCGGTCCCGGGACGGCCCGCCGCCTCGATCAGCGTCTCGACCTGGTCGATGCTCA
>JAKDNE010000440.1 GCA_030451965.1 Brachybacterium sp.
CCCGCAGTGGGCGCAGCAGACGCCCCCGCAGGGCGCCCTGTCGCCGCAGAGCGCGCCGCTGAACCCGCATCCTTTCACCGTGACGCAGACCGGGACCGGCCCCACCGGGCAGAACGGTTCGACCCGGGGCAGCACGATGATCGCGGTGGCGCTGGGGACGGTCTCGGCCCTGGTGCTCGGCGCGATCGTGGCGATCGTGCTCCTGCTGGTCTTCGACAACTCCTCGGCCACCGGGCCGTTCGACGGTGCGGTGGTGAGCAGCGTCGACGTCTCCTGCGCTGCGGCCCCGGATGGCGCGGGGCCCGCCTTCTCCTGACCCCCACATCTCGTGGTCGAACCCGTCTCGGCTGTCGCTACGCGCGTCTGATGGCGACAGCTGAGGCCGGCTGGGTGCCCCGCAACCTGGGCGACGGCCCGGTCAGCGGGCGGTGACCGCGAGGGTGTCCACGGACTGCAGCAGTCCTTCGCGACGCGGGTCCAGCAGCAGTTCGATCCGCAGCGACGGCGCCTCCGCCCCGTGACCGGGCACCGTCCAGCGGAGCCGGGCGCAGCTGAGCACCTGGGCCTCCTCCACGCGAAGCTCCTCGAGCGCCGCCGCGTCGAGGCCCGCCGCCGCCAGGGCCGCGGTGAGCCGGCGCCTCCGCTCCGCGCGGGGCACGTCGAGGTCCATGTTGTCCGCGAACCAGGCATCCGCGATGGCGTCGTCGTCCCCGAGCAGCCAGTCGAGCGCCGCCGAGGCCGCCTCGAGGGTGCGGGGCGCGGCCTGCAGCGGGCGCCGGGCGAGCAGGGTGGGCAGCTCCCGCTGCAGCAGGCGCAGGGTCTGCATCGACAGCGGGGTGGCCGGGGCGTACTTGGAGTTGGCGAGCGCCACGATGCCCACGCCGGTGGCGCGGTGCCACACCATGAACGAGCCGTACCCCGGGTAGCCGCCCGAGTGGGAGATGACCTCGCCGAGATCGGGGAAGTGCTCCACGACCAGTCCGAGGCCGTAGCCGCGCACCCGGTCGAAGCCGGGGGAGGCGCGGGAGGGGTCCGCGGGCAGGGCGTCCAGCGGCTGGTGGCGGTGCAGCTGCTGCATCTCGCGACGGGAGGCGGTCGCCAGCGGACCGGCCCTCCGCGAGGGGGCATCGGGGGCGTCGGCCGCGGCGAGGAATCGCACCCAGGACGCGACGTCGTCGACGGTGGAGAACAGTCCGGCCATCGCGCCGTACACGCCGGGGGAGTCCAGCGGCACCGACTCGAAGCGGGTGGCGTCGGTGCGGTCGGCGAGACGGTGACCGGTCGCGAGCTGCGCGGCATCGATCTCCTGACCGGACCAGCCCGTGGCGTCCAGCCCCAGCGGGATGAGGAAGCGCCGCCGGATCTCGCTGGCGTAGTCACTGCCGGTGATCTCGTCGATCACGCGCCCCAGCAGGGCGTAGCTGGTGTTGGAGTACTCGAAGCCGGTGCCGATGCGGTGGACCTGGCCGAGGCCGCCTCGCAGCGTCGCGGCGAACTCCTCGCGGGTCATCGCCTCCTGCCGGTCGCCCCAGGGATTGTCGGTCACCAGGCCGGCGCTCATGGTCAGCAGCTGGCGCAGGGTGGGCTCGCGCTCGTCGTCGGCGAGATCGAAGGCCCCGGCGGCCTCGGGGACGTAGGCGGAGACCGGATCGTCCAGGTGCAGGCGGTCCTCGTCCCGCAGCGCGAGGATCGTCGCGGCGGTGAACGACTTGGTCATCGAGGCGATGCGGGAGACGGTCGCACGATCCATCGCTCCGGTGCCCTCTGCGGGGAGGCCGTCCTCGAGCTCGCGGCGCCCGGCGGCGCCGTGGGCCAGCACGGTCTGCTCGTGGTCGTGCCCGCCGATGATCGCCCAGGTCACCCCCGAGGTGCGGTGCTCGGCGACGGCGGTGTCGAACAGCTCGGCGACGGCGTCGAGCACGGCGGAAGGGATCGTGGGGGAGAGCAGGCTGGTCTCAGGCATGACTGTCACTGTAGAGCCTGCGACGGGCTCAGGAGGACCCGGTAAAGAAGCTGTGGAGCACCGCGGCGACCTCCTCGCCGACCACCTCCGCGAGCCGTGC
>JAKDNE010000441.1 GCA_030451965.1 Brachybacterium sp.
CTGATCGCCCAGGTGCACACGCTGGATCGGCCGCTGCTGGTCATGCACTCACCGACCGATGCGACGGTGAGCATCGACAACGCGAGCGAGATCTTCCGTGCCGCCGTGCACCCCCGCAGCTTCATCGCCCTCGAAGGCTCCGACCACCTCCTCACCGCGGACGGACAGGCCGACCGCGCCGCCCGGATCATCAGCGCCTGGTCGGATCAGTACCTGTAGTCGTCTCGCACGGATCGCAGTGCGGTTCGCGGTGCCCCGCACCCTCGTCTCCCCGCCGCGACCTGTGCATTGTGGATAACCATCCTGTGTGGAGGAAAGATCTTCTCCGAGGCCCCGCGGAGGGCATTTCCGAACGGCGTCGCGTAGTTATCCACAATCGACATGATCCCTGTTATCCACAATCGACATGATCTCTTTCGATTGTCGGGGTATCTCGATAGAATCGAGGTGTCGGATGGGCAGAGGAGCCCGCCGTCCATGGTCCGTTCGGACGATGGGCCCGTGCTAGGCGGTCGGGAGGTGTCGGGGCGTGAGCGCGATCGAGGAGCAGCCGCCGCCGTCCGACGCGGACGATCGCGACGAGGCTGCCGAGGCGGCGTTCCTCGCCTCCCTGCCCTCGCATCTGCGGGACGTCACCGCGCGCCGGGAACTCACCCGCAGCAGCCTTCCCCTGCGCGGGCACAGCATGGACAATCCTCAGCTCAGCGCCGTGACTCAGCGTGTGTGGGATGTGGAGAAGCAGGACGCCCGTTGCCTGGCCGAGAAGCATCGCGCCCTGGCCGAGCTCTACGACCATGACGGGGACTACGAAGAGGCCGCCGAGGTCGAAGCCGTCGATGCCACGCGTGCCGGTCTCGCCCTGCGGGTCACCACCGGTGCCGCCCGCTGGCATCTCCGCGATGCCTACCAGGCCGTGCACCTGTTCCCGCGATGCCTCGCAGCGCTGGAATCCGGGGCCCTGCCGTCCGCCTGGTTCCAGAAGATGCTGAAATCCTCGCGATCGTTGACGGATGATTCCCGGAAGGATCTGGATACCGCCGTTGCCGCCTGGTCCCCGGATATCAGTCCGGAACGTTTCTTCACCCTGTTGAAGAAGCTCATCGCCCTGCTCCAGCAGCGTGAGGATCGCCCAGATCCCCTCGACACTCTTACCCGGAGCGTCGAGCTGTTGCCGAGCGTCGAGCCTGGGATGGGGGCCATGCAGATCAGCGGTCCGATCACCGACATCCTCGCCCAGTGGAAGCAGGTGGACGAGTCCGCTCGTGCGGTCCAGACCGCCCAGCGCACCGCGCTGCGCGAGGGCACCCCGATCCCGCACGACCCGGACGGACTGGTCCTGGCCTCGGGGAAGGCCACGCCCCTGACCGAGCTGCGCTTCGCGCTGATGAGCTCGGCGGCGCTGGACCTCGACGGGGTCTCCGTCCCTGCCGGAAGGTTCCGGCTGAACATCACGGTCCCCGCCCTCACCCTCCTCGGCGCCTCGGATGAACCGGGCAGTCTCGAGGGGACCATCCCGTTGCCGCCGTCGATGGCCCGTTCCCTCGCCGGCAGCACCGAGGCCTGGTATCGCGTGCTGACCGATCCCACCAGTGGTGCTTTCCTGCCGTTGCCTGCCCAGAAGTACCAGCCCTCCGCGGCGATGCTCGAACATCTTCGGCTGCGCAACAGCATGTGCGCGGTGCCGGGATGCACGCGGCTCACCTCTTGGGCCTCTGAGTGCGATCACATCGAGGAGTGCCGGCGCGGCAGCGCCGAGGCGGGAGCCCTCACCGAGGTCGAGAATCTCCACCTGCTGTGCTGGCAGCACCATCTCGACAAGACGGCCGGCCTGCTGGATCCCACCCGGCTGCCGACCGCCGCCACCGAGCCCGGCCGCACCCGCTGGGCCGTCGGCCGTGACGGGGACGTCGTCACCGTGATCGACGATCTCGACACGGCGAGCCTTCAGATCGTCGAGGACCTCGAACACGCCTGGACCTGCTACCTCCGCGGCACCCACGCCGGGGATCCGGTCACCGAGCCGGTCACCGAGCCGGTCACCGAGCCGGTGCCGGCA
>JAKDNE010000442.1 GCA_030451965.1 Brachybacterium sp.
GGCCTTCGTCCCCACCGAACGGATCTCCACCTACCTGGTCGCACTGATCGCCGGGACCTACCAGGGCGGCACCGGGGAGATCACCACCCGTGACGGGCGCACGATCCCGATGGGCGTCTTCGCCCGCGCCTCGCTCGCCGAGCACGTGGATGCGCAGAACGTCATCGACGTGACCGAGGCCGGCATCGACTTCTACGAGGAGGCCTTCGACCAGGACTTCCCGTTCCGCAAGTACGACCAGGTGTTCGTGCCGGAGTACAACATGGGCGCGATGGAGAACCCCGGCGCGATCACCTACGTCGAGGCGTACGTCTTCCGCTCCGAGGTCGCGGGCGCCATGCGCGAGCGTCGCGACCTCACGATCCTCCACGAGCTCGCCCACATGTGGTTCGGCGACCTCGTCACCATGCGCTGGTGGGACGATCTGTGGCTGAACGAGTCCTTCGCCGAGTACGCCTCGACGCTCGCGAGCGCCGAGGTCACCCGCTGGACCGATTCCTGGACCACCTTCGCCCTCTCGGAGAAGGGCTGGGCCTACCAGCAGGACCAGCTGCCCTCGACCCACCCGATCGTCGCCGACATGGTCGACTTCGAGGCGGTGGAGACCAACTTCGACGGCATCACCTACGCCAAGGGCGCCTCGGTGCTGCGTCAGCTGGTCGCCTACGTGGGCCGGGACGAGTTCTTCGCCGGGGTGCGCGCCTACTTCGCGAAGCATGCCTGGGGGAACACCGAGCTCACCGATCTGCTGGTGGAGCTCGAGGCCACCAGCGGCCGTGACCTCTCCAGCTGGGCCGGGCTCTGGCTGAAGCGGGCCGGGGTGAACACCCTCCACCCGATGATCGAGCGCGACGCAGACGGCACCGTGACCCGGTTCGCGATCACCCAGAGCGCTCCCGAGGAGCACCAGACCCTGCGCCCGCACCGCCTGCAGGTGGGTGGGTTCTCGCTGCAGGACGGCGCACTGGTCCGCACCGAGAGCGTCGAGCTCGACGTCGACGGCGAGGTCACCGAGGTCCCGGAGCTGACCGGGAAGCGCGCGGACCTGTGGCTCGTCAACGACGGCGACCTCACCTACGCGAAGGTCCGCCTGGACGAGAAGTCCCTGGCGGTCGCGATGGAGCACCTGCGGGATCTCGATGATTCCCTGGCCCGCACCCTGCTGTGGTCCGCCGCCTGGGACATGGTGCGCGACGGCGAGCTGCCCAGCCGCCGCTACCAGCAGTTGGTGCTGGCCCACCTCACCGGTGAGGATTCCTCCTCGGTGGTGCGCACCCTGCTGCAGCAGCTGGAGACGGTCGCCGGGCCCTACGCCGCGGTCGATCAGCGCGAGCTGCGCACCGAGGCCGCGGCCACAGCCGTCTGGGAACTCGCCGGCGCGGCCGAGGCCGGCTCCGACGAGCAGCTGCAGTGCGTGGAGTCCTTCGCCCGGCTCGCCCGCTCCGAGGAGCACCGCCACACCCTCGAGGGCCTGCTGGGCGGCACGGTCACCCTGCAGGGCCGCGAGATCGACACCGACCTGCGCTGGAAGCTGGTGATCTCGCTGGCGGTGCTGGGCGGGATCGATGCCGCCGGGATCGACGAGCAGCTCGCCTCGGATGACACCCAGTCGGGACGCAAGAGCGCCCTGACCGCACGGGCCGCTCTGCCCACCGAGGCCTCCAAGGCCAAGGCATGGCGCCGCACGGTCGAGAAGGACACCCTGGCCAACGAATCGATCACCGCGGTGATCCAGGGCTTCCGCCGGGTCACCGACGAGTCGCTGCTGGCCCCCTACCGTCAGCGGTACTTCGACATGATCCGGGCGGTGTGGGCGCAGCGCTCGAACGAGATCGCGACCCGCCTCGTCGGCGGCTACTTCCCGCACTCCTACGGCGGGCAGGGCGTGCTCGATGCCGCCGATGCATGGCTGGCGGATGCCGAGGAGGCGCCCTTCGGTCTGCGTCGCATCGTCATCGAGGGCCGGGACACGGTGGCCCGGCAGGAGAAGGTCCGCGCCGCGGACGTCCGCTGAGGTGAGAGCCGCCGGGGGGGGGGGGGGGGGGGGGGC
>JAKDNE010000070.1 GCA_030451965.1 Brachybacterium sp.
CTGCAAGGCCAGGCCGAAGACCCACAGATCACCCCCCAGGCCGGGGGAGAACGTGCTGTCCGACAGCGGCGCGTAGGCGAACCAGCCGAAGGAGGCCGCGCCCTGCGGGGTGAGGAATCCGGAGACCACGATCAGCGATCCGAACAGCGTGATCCAGAAGGCGAACATGTTCAGGCGCGGGAACGCCATATCCACGGCGCCGATCTGCAGCGGCAGCAGGTAGTTCGCGAAACCGTTGAACAGGGGCGTACCGAACATCAGCAGCATGATCGTGCCGTGCATCGTGAACAGCTGGTTGTACTGGTCCTTGGAGACCACCACCTGCAGGCCCGCCTCCCACAGCTCGGCGCGGATGCCCAGGGCGAGCAGACCGCCGAACGCGAAGAACGCGAACGCCATGCCCATGTACATCATGCCGATCAGCTTGTGATCGGTGGTGGTCAGAAGATTGAAGAACTGCCGGCCGAGGTTCGTCGGCCGCTCATCTTGGAACCGCGTCGGCACCGAGGTGGTCGGTGCGGCGGTGGTCTCGGTGCTCACTCGTTCTCTCCCTCGGTACCGGCGTTGGCCTTCTCCTCGGAGTAGCGAGGACCGGCGTCGTCCTGCTTCTCGCGCATGCTCCACTCCCTGTCATTACGGTTCAGGTCGACACCGAGCTGACCCTCGTACCCCTCGGCACGCAGCTCTTCCATGTGCGCGTCGAACTCTTCCTGGGAGACGACGACCACGTTGAACAGCATGTCGGAGTGGTACTCGCCGCACAGCTCCGCGCACTTGCCGGCATAGGTGCCCTCACGGGTCGGGGTCACCTGGAAGGTGTTGGTGTGGCCCGGGAAGATGTCCTTCTTGTACAGGAAGTCCACGACCCAGAAGGAATGGATGACGTCGCGGGAGTCGAGGCGGAACTCGACCGTCTGGCCGACGGGCAGGTACAGCTCGGGCAGCGAATCCGCGGCGCCGGGCTCGCCGGTGGCGAAGGACTGCACGCCGGCGGCCTCGTGAACGTCGTCGTCGACATAGTTGATGTCCCAGCTCCACTGCTTGGCCACCACGTTGACGGTGTAGTCCGGCTCCGCCACGTGCATCTCGACCTCACGGGTGTCCCGCTGGGTGAAGTAGAAGAAGGTGAGGACCATCACCACGGGCACGAGCGTGAACATCAGCTCGAGCGGCACGTGGTAGCGCAGCTGCACCGGGAAGCCGGAGTCGTGCTTGCGGCGACGGTAAGCGATCGCGCACCAGAACGTCAGGCCCCAGATGATCAGTCCGACGATGACCAGGACGGCCCAGGAGTTGACCCAGAGGTTGGTGATCCGCTCGGTCTGGTTGGTGACTTCCTGACCATCGGCCGGGCCGGGCATGAAACCGCGCTGCTGCGCCTCGGTGCAGCCGGCGAGGACCAGAGTGGCCAGTGCGAGGCCTGCTGCCGCTGCGCGGCGTCCGCGTCGCGCGCGCTGGGGGACCTGGGGGATCACAGGGGATGACCTTCCGCTCGTCGTCTCCAGACCTCGTCACCGGGCCCAGCACTCTGGCTCGGCCGGCTCCGTGATGTGGAGCTGGTACTGATGTGGGCGGGACATGCCCACAGCGCCGCGCCCTCCCACATTGGAAGGGCATCGGCAGGCCGGCGGCCCGCCGTGTGACGGCACATCGTCATCATACGGCTTCTCGGAGGCCCTGAGGCCACCTCGACTCGCCGCGATCCGCGCCACGCCGGGGTCCGTGACCTGTCCGTGACCTCGGGGCCACCGTTCCCCCACGGTGAAGGGCCCGGCCAGGGGCCGTGATCGTCACCGGGCCGGGCCCTGATTCCCTGACCGACAGCCGACGCAGCGAGCGCGGACGTCCCGGTCGCTGCGGCTCAGCCGAACGAGTCGCCGCAGGCGCAGGAGCTTCCCGCGTTGGGGTTGTCGATGGTGAAGCCCTGCTTCTCGATGGTGTCGGCGAAGTCGATCACCGCACCGGAGAGGTAGGGGCTGCTCATCTTGTCGACGACGACCTCGACCCCGTCGAAGTCGGCGACCAGGTCGTTATCCATGATCCGCTCATCGAAGTACAGCTGGTAGATCAGGCCGGAGCAGCCACCGGGCTGCACCGCGATCCGCAGTCGCAAGTCGTCGCGACCCTCCTGCTCCAGCAACGTGCTCACCTTCTGGGCTGCGCCGGAGGTGAGGTTGACGCCATGCGCGGTGTCGGGGCGCTCAGTGGTGGGCGTGGTCATGAGGTCCTCCTCGAAACTCGTGTCCGGCCAGGATACGCCTCGCCGGAGCGGAACGGGGAGCGGAGGTCCCGGCGATTCGGATCATGCGGGCACGTGCCCGTTCGCCGGCTCCTCACAGCACTCCGCGGAAGAAGGCCACCAGAAGGACTCCTGCGTACCCGAGCAGCACGCCGACCACGGCACCGGTAGCACCGTCGCGACTCCGGTCCCGCAGCACCGCCGCGGCGGCGAGCACCAGCACGGCCACCACCGCGACCAGTCCCCACCACAGGAAGAAGTAGCCGGCGACGAAGCCGATCACAAGGCCGACCAGCAGCATCGGGACCAGCAGGGGGGAGACCGGGGTGCTCCTGCTGCCGCTCCCGGACCCCTGAGAGGAACCGGTGCGCTGGGAGGGATGGTTCACGCCGGTCCCTCTCCGAGTGCCCCGGCACCGCGCAGAAGCAGCGCCTCGGCGAGGCAGACCTTCGCGAACTCCCCCAGGTGGAGCGACTCGTCGATGCCGTGAGCCCGGGACTCCGGGTCCTCGACGCCGGTGACGAGCACCTCGGCCTGAGGGAACACCTCCAGCAGGTCGGCGATGAACGGGATGGAGCCGCCCAGCCCGGTGTCCACCGCGGGAGTGCCCCAGGCACGCGCGAAGGACTCTCGGGCCAGGTCCATCGCCGGCGCCTGCTGGCGCGCCCGGTACGGCTTGCCCTGCTCACCGCGGCGGATCGTGACCTGCGCACCGGCTGGCGCATGCTGCTCCAGGTGTGCGACCAGCGCCTCCATCGCCGAGGCGGGGTCCTCCCCCGGCGGGATCCGCAGAGACACCTTGGCCCGGGAGACGGGCACCAGGGTGTTGGAGGCGTCGCGCACACTCGGTGCGTCGATGCCGATCACGGAGAGTGCCGGGCGGGTCCAGAGACGGGCGGTCAGGGAGCCGCTGCCCGAGAGCTCGGCACCCTCGACCACGCCGGCGTCGCGGCGATAGTCGGTCTCGTCCATCTCGACCGTGGGATCCTCGGCGCGGGCCAGGCCGTCGACGGCCACCTCGCCGTTCTCGTCGTGCAAGGTGGCCAGGAGCCGGGACAGCTGCGTCAGCGCATCCAGGACCGGTCCGCCGAACAGCCCGGAGTGGACGGCGTGATCCAGCGCCCGCACCTCGACCACCAGGTCCACCACACCTCGCAGGCTGGTGGTCAGGGCAGGGGTGCCCACCGCCCAGTTCGCGGAGTCCGCGACGATGATGAGATCGGCCTCGAGACGTTCCCGGTAGGTCTCGATGAAGGGGCGGAAGGTCGGCGATCCGGCCTCCTCCTCACCCTCGACGAAGACGGTCACTCCGATGCCGTCGGCGGCGAGCTCCTCGCCGACCAGACGCAATGCAGTCACATGAGCCATCACCCCGGCCTTGTCATCCGCGGCGCCGCGGCCGTAGAGCCTGCCGTCGCGCTCCACGGGCTCGAACGGGGCGCTGGACCACTCCTCGACGGCGCCGGTCGGCTGGACGTCGTGGTGCGCATACAGCAGCACCGTCGGCCTGCCCTCGGCGGCGGGATTCCGCCCGATCACGGCGGGGCTCCCGCCCTGGACCGACTCTATGCTCACCTCGGCCATCCCGGCGCCTCGCAGCAGCTCGGCGACCGCTTCGGCGCTGCGGCGCACCGGTTCCCGGTCATAACCGGCAAAGGCGATCGACGGGATGCGCACGAGGTCCTTGAGGTCCTCGATGGCGGTCGGGAGCAGCGGCTCGAGTCTGGCCCGCAGCGCCTCGACCTCCTCGGCATCACCGGTGTCAACAGTGCGGGATGAGGGATCAGGAGTGCTCATACCCCTCACGGTACCGTCGCGGTGCAGACGCCGAGCCCGGCCCGGGCGAGATCACGTGCCGGGCACGGCGAGGTCACAGCCGACGTCGCCTAGACTGCTGCAGTGATCTTCCGCAAGTCCGAAACCCCGCAGAGCTCCGAGCCGGAGCCGCAGTCCGCGCGCCCCGGCTCCAAGGGCCGTCCCACCCGTACCCGCAAGGAGGCCGAGGCGGCCCGTCGTCGGCCTCTGGTGGTCGATGACCGCAAGGAGGCACGGCGCCGTGACCGGGAGAAGGCCGGCCGGGAGCGTCAGGAGTCCCAGCGGGCCCTGATGACCGGCGACGAGAAGAAGATGCCGCTCCAGCACCGCGGCCCCGAGCGGAGCTTCGTGCGGGACGTGGTCGACTCGCGCTGGAACATCGCGGAGTTCTTCTTCCCGATCGCACTGGTGTTCATGGTCCTGTCACTGGTCCTGCCCCTGATCCGTCCGGAGCTCACCACGACGCTGACCGGCGGGATGATCATCGTGCTGTGGGGCGGCATCGCGGTGTGCGTGATCGACGGCTTCGTGCTGCGCAAGCGGCTTCGGCACCTGGTCACCGAACGCTTCGGCGAGGTCCAGCGCGGCCTGGTGGGCTACGGCATCATGCGGGCGGTCCAGATCCGGCGCTTCCGCCTGCCCCGCGCGCAGATCAAGCACGGCCAGACGCCGCGCTGACCTCTCGCCGCATCTCCGGGGCGCAGCCGCCCCGGTGCGGCACCCGCACCGACAGCAGAACGGCCGACGCGATAGTCCGCGTCGGCCGTTCTCCTCTCGGCAGGAGCCGGTTCAGGCTCCTGCTGCCTCGCTCGCCGCGGCACCGGCTGCGTCCGGCTTCTCCTGCGCGCCGCGCGACGCGGGCTTGGTGTCGACCCCGGCCTCCTTGCGCTGCTGCGGGGTGATCGACGCCGGGGCGGCGGTCAGCGGATCGAAACCGTTGCCGGTCTTGGGGAAGGCGATGACCTCGCGGATCGAGTCCTCTCCGGCGAGCAGGGCCACGATGCGGTCCCAGCCGAAGGCGATGCCGCCATGGGGCGGGGCACCATACTGGAAAGCATCCAGCAGGAAGCCGAACTTCTCCTGCGCCTCCTCCTCACCGATGCCCATCAGGCGGAAGACGCGCTGCTGTACGGCCTGGTCATGGATTCGGATCGAGCCACCGCCGATCTCGTTGCCGTTGCACACGATGTCGTAGGCGTAGGACAGCGCCGCACCGGGGTCGGTGTCGAAGGTGTCCATGAACTCGGGCTTCGGTGAGGTGAAGGCATGATGCACCGCGGTCCAGGCACCCCCGCCGACAGCGACATCACCGGCGGCGCGGGCATCGGCCGCGGGCTCGAACATCGGGGCGTCGACGACCCACACGAAGGCGAAGGCCTGCTGATCGATCAGTCCGAGCCGCTCGGCGATCTCACCCCGGGCCCCGCCGAGCAGGGCACGGGAGGCCTTCGCCTCACCGGCCGCGAAGAAGATGCAGTCACCGGTGGAGGCGCCGGTCGCCTCCAGCAGGCCCGACTTCTCGGCCTCGGAGATGTTCTTGGAGACCGGCCCGGTGAGGGTGCCGTCCTCCTGCACCAGCACGTAGGCCAGGCCCTTCGCGCCGCGCTGCTTCGCCCATTCCTGCCAGGCATCGAGCTGACGACGCGGCTGGGAGGCGCCGCCGGCCATGACCACCGCTCCCACGTACGGTGCCTGGAACACCCGGAACGGGGTCTCCTGGAAGTACTCCGTCATCTCGACCAGTTCGAGGTCGAAGCGCAGATCGGGCTTGTCGGAACCGAAGCGGCGCATCGACTCGGCGTAGGTGATGCGGGGGAAGGGGGTGGTGATCCGGTGCCCGCCCTTGGCCCACACCGCGGTGAGGATCTGCTCGGCCAGCGAGAGCACGTCCTCCTGGTCCACGAAGCTCATCTCGACGTCGAGCTGGGTGAACTCGGGCTGGCGGTCAGCACGGAAGTCCTCGTCGCGGTAGCAGCGGGCGAGCTGGAAGTACTTCTCGATACCGCCCACCATCAGCAGCTGCTTGAACAGCTGCGGCGACTGCGGCAGCGCGTACCAGGAGCCGGGGGCCAGACGTGCCGGGACCAGGAAGTCACGGGCGCCCTCCGGGGTGGAGCGGGTCAGCGTCGGGGTCTCGACCTCGACGAAATCCTGGTCCAGCAGGGTGTCGCGGGCAGCGCGATTGATCTCGGAGCGCAGGCG
Source organism: Brachybacterium sp. (assembly GCA_030451965.1). Taxonomy (GTDB): domain Bacteria; phylum Actinomycetota; class Actinomycetes; order Actinomycetales; family Dermabacteraceae; genus Brachybacterium. The sequence continues at coordinate 6,257 of JAKDNE010000070.1, forward strand.
CATCGCGGCGGCCGGGCCCTGACGGCGCAGGTCCAGGTAGCGGTAGCGCAGGCGCGCCTCCTCCCCCACCTCGCTGTGCTCGTCGAGCTGGAAGGGCAGCGGCGCGGAGGCGCTGAGGACCTCGCCCTCGCTCGCAGTGACCTCGATGTCGCCGGTGGGCAGTTGCGGGTTCTCGTTGCCCTCGGGGCGACGGCCGACGGTGCCGACGACCTTCAGCACGTACTCGTTGCGCAGGTGCATGGCCTCGTCCTCACGCACGACCACCTGTGCGACGCCGCTCGCGTCGCGCAGATCTAGGAACGTCACGCCGCCGTGGTCACGGCGACGGCCGATCCAGCCGGTGAGGGTGACGGTCTGTCCGATGTGCTCCTGGCGGAGCTCACCGGCGGTATGGGTGCGCAGCACGAGGTGTCCTTCTGGTGGGGTCGACAGGTCATGGCTCGCCCGGGCGTCGCAGCACCCGGCGGCCGTCACGCGCAGTGGCGTGGACTGCCCACCTTACCGCTCAGGGTGAGCGATCTCGCCACCGCGGCACTGTCGCACGGCCCATCCCACCCGTAGACTCGACCATGGTCCGACCTGCGAGACAGCAGGTCTGTTTTCGCCCGAGATCGCCCGAGCCGCATCGTGCCACCGCATGATCCTCGTCGCGCGAGATGTATGGGCGCCCATGCCCGTTGAACGGGCACTCACGCCCTGCGACACGTTAGGGCTTGTTCACCCCCTGACTGTCGAAGGACACCATGACCGACGTTTCCCCTGCCCACGACTCCGCCGCCCCCGAGCTGCTCGACACGACTGCGTCGGCGGAGGCCGCTGCGGAGTCCGGCCCCACCTCGGACGACACCGCACAGACCAGCACTGCCCCGACGCAGAGCGCACCGGTGGAGGCTGCGCAGCCTGAGGCCGCGCAGGCCGACGCCGCACCGGTCGAGCCGGAGGCGCCCGCCGGCCCCAGCTTCGACGACATCGCTCTGCCGGCCTCGCTGCGCCGCGCGGTCGACGAGCTCGGCTTCACCATTCCCTCCGCGATCCAGACCCAGGCCATCCCGCCCCTGCTGGAGGGTCGCGACGTGATCGGTGTCGCCCAGACCGGCACCGGCAAGACCGCTGCCTTCGGCCTGCCGCTGCTGGCCGCGATCGATCCCTCGCGCCGTGAGGTGCAGGCCCTGGTCCTCGCCCCGACCCGCGAGCTGGCGATGCAGGTGGCCGACGCCATCGCCTCCTTCGCCACCTCGATCGGCGGGCTCGACGTGGTCGCCCTCTACGGAGGATCCCCCTACGGCCCGCAGGAGCGTGCGCTCGCCCGCGGTGCCCAGGTGGTCGTCGGCACCCCCGGCCGTGTGATGGACCACATGCGCCGCACGAACCTGCGCCTGGACACGATCCGCTTCGCGGTCCTGGACGAGGCCGACGAGATGCTCCGGATGGGCTTCGCTGAGGACGTCGAGGAGATCCTCTCCCACTCCCCCGCCAGCCGTCAGGTGGCCCTGTTCTCCGCGACCATGCCCTCGGCCATCCAGCGGGTCGCCCAGACCCACATGAAGGACCCGGTGCGCGTGAGGGTGTCCGCTGCGTCCTCGACGGTCAAGAGCGTGACCCAGACCTACGCCGTGGTGCCCTTCCGGCACCGCACCGGTGCGCTGGCCCGCGTGCTGGCGACGTCGAAGGCGGAGGCCGCGATCGTGTTCGTGCGCACCCGCGCTGCGGCCGAGGAGGTCGGCACCGCCCTGCTGTCCCGTGGTCTGATCGCTGCGTCGATCAGCGGCGACGTGCCGCAGAAGGAGCGCGAGAAGATCGTCGAGCGTCTGCGCGACGGCTCCCTGCAGGTGCTGGTCGCGACCGATGTCGCGGCCCGTGGCCTGGACGTCGAGCGGATCGGCCTGGTCGTGAACTTCGATGTGCCCAAGGAGGCGGAGTCCTACGTGCACCGCATCGGGCGCACCGGCCGCGCCGGGCGCTCCGGTGAGGCGCTGACCTTCATCGGCCCCCACGAGCGGCGGGCCCTGAAGAACATCGAGCGCGCGACCAAGCAGACCCTCGCCGAGGCGGACATCCCCTCCCCGCGCGACGTGTCCAAGCATCGCCTGGCCGAGCAGCTGACCAAGGTCCCCGAGCGCATCGAGCGCGGCCGTCTGGACCTCTACCGCGAGCTGATCGGCGAGTTCGTCGCCGAGCACGATCTCGATCCGCTGGAGCTCGCCGCCGCCCTGGGCGCGATGTCCGTGGGTGACGAGGGCCCCGGAGCGCCTTCCGAGGAGGAGGAGTTCACCGGTTCGAAGCTCTCCGGTGACGACCGCCGTTCCTCCGAGCGCGGCCCGCGCGGAGACGCCCCGAGCACCGAGCGCGGCTACACCTCGTACAAGGTCGGCGTGGGCCACACCCACGGCGCACGGCCGCCCGGCATCGTCGGCGCGATCACCGGCGAGGGCGGCCTGCATGGCAAGGACATCGGCAAGATCCAGATCTTCCCGAACTTCGCTCTGGTCCAGATCCGCGGCTCCCTCTCGCCGGAGCAGATGGAGCGGATCTCCCGGGCCAAGGTCGGCGGTCGCGAGCTGCGGATCGGTCCCGACCACGGACCGCGCGGCGGCAAGGGCCCGCGTCGGGACGGCGAGCGTCCGTTCCGTCGGGACGACCGCCCCCGCCACGATGACCGCAGTGGTCGCTTCGACTCGAAGCGTCGCCCCTTCCGTCGCAGCGAGGGCTGAGCGCCCCGGGCCAGGCGTGCTGGACGAAGAACGCCCCCGTCACCGGATCCCGGTGGCGGGGGCGTTCCGCATAATGCGGTGGGGGTCTCAGCCCTGCTGCTGCTCCTGCGCCTCGGCGTAGGCCTTGCGGACCTCGTCCATGTCCAGGTTCTTCACCTGGCCGATGAGGTCCTCGAGCGCGGACTGCGGGAGGGCGCCGGCCTGGGAGAACACCGGGACGCCTTCGCGGTAGGCGACCAGGGTGGGGATCGAGGTGACGCCGTAGCGCATCGCCAGCTCCTGCTGGTCCTCGGTGTCGACCTTCGCGAAGGTGACGTCCTCGTGGGTCTCGGAGGACTCCTCGTAGATCGGGGCGAAGCGCTGGCACGGCACGCACCAGCCCGCCCAGAAGTCGATCAGGACGATGCCGTCCTCGACGGTCTTGTCGTGATTCTCGGTGGTCAGAGTGAGCGTAGCCATGACCGGTGGAACGCCGCGGCGCCCGGGATCATTCCCGTGGCGCCGCGGTGTGACTCAGCTCATCGGTGCGGCGGGGTTCCACCGCTGCGCCGTGAGCTCAGCCCTGCGCTGCCGCCTGCACCTCGTCGGCGGCGAGGACCCGCACGGTCCTGTCCTCGGCCGGCGGCTCCCAGACGGCGGCGTCGGCCTCTGCCTGCTCCCCGCTGCGGATGTCCTTGACCTGGTCGGCGGCCCCGTCGACCCCCGGGAACCAGATGAAGGGGATCCCGCGACGATCCGCGTACCGGATCTGCTTGCCGAACTTGGCGGCGCTCGGGGCGACCTCGCAGGGGATGCCACGGCCGCGCAGCGCCCGGGCGGCGGCGTCGCTGAGGTGGCGGTGCTGCTCGTCCGTCACGGAGATGAGCGCGCAGGTGGGCACCGAGCGGGAGGCAGTGGCCAGGCCTGCCGAGATGAGGCGGGAGACCAGCCGCGACAGGCCGATCGAGAGGCCGACACCGGGGTAGGTGTGACGGTTGTCCGAGGCCAGGGCGTCGTAACGGCCGCCAGAACAGATCGAGCCGAGGGACTCGTGCCCGGTCACGAAGGTCTCGAAGACGGTGCCCGTGTAATAGTCCAGGCCCCGGGCGATGGACAGGTCGGCCAGGATCACACCGGGCACGACGGCCTCGACACGCTCGATGACTGCGGTGAGCTCAGCGATCCCCTGCTCGACCACCTCTCCACTGCCGCCGAGGTCCCGCACCTGCTGCGCGAAAGAGCTGTCACGGGTGCGGATGGAGGCGAAGTCGAGGCAGGCGCGGGCCTGCTCCGGACTCGCGCCGGTCTCGGCCAACAGCAGGTCGCGCACCGCATCCGCGCCGATCTTCGGCAGTTTGTCGAGGCTGCGCAGCACGGCCGACTGGTCCTCGAGCCCGATCGACCGGAAGAAGCCCTCGGAGAGCCGACGGGTGTTGGCGTGGATCGTGAACGACGGCATCGGGAGCCGATCGAGGATCTCGGCCATCACCACGGCGACCTCGGCCTCGATATGCCCGGGGAGGGTGTCCTGCCCGATCACGTCGAGGTCCGCCTGGTAGAACTCGCGGAAGCGGCCGTCCTGGGGACGCTCGCCTCGCCACACCTTCTGGATCTGGAACCGCCGCAGCGGGAAGGCCAGGTCGTTCTGGTGCTCGAGCACGTAGCGGGCCAGCGGCACCGTGAGATCGAAGTGCAGGCCCAGGGTGCGCGAGCGGTCCTCGCGGCCGGGGTCCGCGCCCTCCTCCTCGGCGTGGAGCCGACGCAGGACATACACCTCCTTGTCGATCTCCCCCTTGCGCAGCAGCTGCTCGAGCGGCTCGACGGCGCGCGTCTCGATGCCCGAGAAGCCATGCAGCTCGGCCACTTCGCGGAACACGTCGATCACGTGCTGTTCGATGAGACGCTCCGCGGGGAGCCATTCCGGGAATCCTGACAGGGCGGCGATCTTCGCCATGCGGTGCACTTCCTTCTCGGTCATGGGCTGAGTGCCGAGCACCATTATCCCCGACGGCGCGGTGCGGGGCATGACAGCGGGACGCGTTCTCCCGCATGCGCGTGTCGCTGTAGAGTTCCGTGAGGTGGTCCGCCCCGCGACGGGGCGGCCGCATGCCAGCCCGACCGCCGATCCCGGCGGCAGTGTCCCGCCCTGCAGCGGATCCTTTCGAAGGAGCTCAATCGTGAGCGAGTCCGAG
>JAKDNE010000443.1 GCA_030451965.1 Brachybacterium sp.
CGAACAGGCTGTACCCGGAGACGCACACCAGGTCCCCGACCTGCGGGTCGAGGGTGGTGAGCGAGGCGGCGGTGATCTGCCGCTCCGCCCCGTACACGGTGAGGAACGTCCGTTCGGCCGACGGCTCCAGCAGCACCGTGCAGTACCCGGTGTCGGCATCGGGGCGCGGCGCATCGGAGAGGGCGACCCCGTCCCGGGCGAGCGCCTCCCGGATCAGGTCGCCGTACGGGCCGGTGCCGTGCGCTCCGCCGTGCACCGCCACCGCTCCGGTGCGGGCGGCCGCGATCAGCGTCGTGACGGCGCCGCCGGCGTACTTCTGCTCGCGGCGCACATTGGCGTTGCCGCCGCGCGGGGGCAGCTCGTCGATCTCGAGGATGAGGTCGACGAGCGCCTGGGCGGTGTGGAGCACTCGGGACATGCGCACGAGTCTAGGTGGGAGCATGGTGCCATGCCCCCCGCTACCGCCGGAGCCCGCCGCCGCGGTCCGCTGCTCGTGCTCGTCTCCGCCCTCGCCATCGCCGTCCTGGTGATCGCCGGTCTGCAGTGGCGGGACCGCTTCGGCTCCGGGGAGCAGGAGGCCGAGGAGCTCGCTGTCGCACTCTCCGCGGGTGAGGCCCCGGACCAGGCCGGGCACGACCGGATCCTCGGCCCGCTGCTCGAGGCCGGTGCGGTCCCGCAGGTCTCGCTCGCCGACTCCGGCGACGCCCGGGACGGCACCCGCACCGCCACCCTCGCCTGGACCTGGACCCTCCCGGACGAGGCTGGGACCTGGGAGTACACCACGCAGGCGACCCTGCGCCGCGGCGAGGACGGCTGGACGGCCGAGCTCGACCCCGCGGCCTATGCCCCCGATCTCACCGCGAGCGAGCACCTCGAACTCACCACCCTCGACCCGACGCTCGGCAGCATCACCGACCGCGACGGCACCGTGCTGTTCAGCGAGCTGCCCGTGACCACGCTGGGCCTGGACAAGACGCAGCTGGCCGAGGGCGAGCTCGACTCCGCCGCGCGGGACCTCGCCGGACTGCTCGGCATCGATGCGGACCGCTACGCGCAGAGCGTCACGGAGCACGGCCCGGAGGCCTTCGTCGCGGCGCTGACCATCCGCGAGGAGGCCGCCGGCGACTACCCGCTGGACGAGGCCGCACAGGTCAGCGGATACCTCGCCGTGGACGGGACCCGGCCCCTGGCCATCCAGCGCGACTACGCGCCGGGTGTGCTCGGCTCCCTGCGGGAGGCCAGCGCGGAGGACATCGAGGACTCCGACGGAGAGCTCGAGGCCGGGGACCTGGTCGCCGGCGGCGGAGTGATCGGCGCGGCCCGCGACGAGGTCCTCGGCACCGCGGGCCTCGAGGTGGTCGCGGTCGAGACGGACACCGACGCCGAGCGTTCCCTCCACCGCATCGAGCCGGTCGACGGCAGCGCGGTCCCGACCACGCTGGATGACGACGTGCAGCGCCTGGCCACCGCAGCGATCGCCGACGAGGACTCCCCGTCGGCCGTGATCGTGCTGCAGCCTTCGAGCGGGGACGTGCTCGCCACCGCTCTCGGGCCGACCGGCCAGTCCTACCCGGTGGGGCTCGTCGGCCGGTACGCCCCGGGCTCGACCTTCAAGACGGTCACCGCACTGTCCCTGCTGCGTGCGGGCCTCACCCCGGACACCGAGCTCGAATGCCCCGAGACCGCGGTCGTCGCGGGGCGCAGCTTCAAGAACGCCGACTCGATGAACCCCTCCCTGTTCGGGACGATGCCGCTGCGCTCCGCCATCGCCCACTCCTGCAACACGGCGATGCTGCTCCAGCACGAGACGGTGGACCAGCCGGCCCTCGCCGACGCCGCGACCACGCTGGGCATCGGCCAGGACGCCCCGACGGGTCTGGACGCGTTCATGGGCTCGGTCGATCCGGAGGACACCGGCGCCGAGCATGCCGCGGCGATGATGGGACAGGGCCGCGTGCTCGCCTCCCCGCTGTCGATGGCGGTCGTCCTCGCGAGCGTGCAGAACGGCGCGACCGTCGCCCCGCGGATCCTCGCCGACCAGCAGCCGG
>JAKDNE010000071.1 GCA_030451965.1 Brachybacterium sp.
CTTCCCACCTCGATGCCCAGATCGGTGCCTTCGACGAGGAGGAACGACCGATCACTCTTTCAGGGGGTCGGGCAGGCGCTCACAGGTTGGGGGTGATGTCCCGGTCGACGACCTTCTGCGTCTCGTCCTGCAGGTCCTGCATCACCGTCGCGACGTCCTCCTGCGCGATCGCGATCCGGTCCAGGCCCCCGCCGATGCGCTGGCCGCCGCCGGAGACGAACACGCGGGCGTAGTCCTGCGGCGCCGTGTTCTCGTTCAGCTGGCGGATCGCGGTCATCGCGTTGGGGTTCTCCTCGAGGTACTTCGCCTCCTCGGGATCCTCCATCGCCGACTTCCGCACCGGCATGTACCCGGTGGTCTGGCTGAAGGTGATGGTGTTCTTGGTGTTGGTCAGGAAGTCGGCGAACTTCATGGCCGTCACCTTGCGCTCGTCGCTGATCCCGTCGGGGATCGCGATCCCGGCACCACCGGTGCAGGCGCCGGGCGTGGGCCCGGGCAGGTAGGTGGTGTGGAAGTCGAAGTCCGCCGAGTCGTTGAGCCCTCCGAGCGATCCGGTGGACTGCAGCAGGCCCGAGGCGTTGCCGATGGCGAAGGTGTTGTTGGCATCTTGCTCGATCTGGATGTGACCGGCCGCGACCTGCTCCTGGAGGAACGTCGCCGCATCGATCGAACCTTGCTCGGTGAAGCTCGGGGTCCACTCGTCCGAGTACGCGCCGCCGAAGGTCCAGATCATGCCCTGGAAGTACCAGTCGAGGTAGTTGGAGCCGTCGGGGACGACGAGGGGCGGGTTGCCGCCGCCCGCCTCCATGATCTTCGGAGCCCACTCGGCGAACTCTTCCCAGGTCTCCGGGCCGCGGTCGGTGGGCAGCCCGGCCTTGTCCATCACTTCGGTGTTGAAGTACATGAGGGTCGTGGAGCGGGAGTACGGCATGCCGTAGTGCTTGCCGTCGAAGGCGTAGTCCTCGCGCAGGGTATCCACGATGTCCTCGGAGTCGACACCGGCCTCCTCCCACAGGTCATCCATCGCCGTGGTCGCGCCGGTGAAGGCGAAGTTGAACCAGGTGACGTCCGAGGCCACGATCAGGTCCGGCAGGCCGCCGCCGGCCAGCGCCGCGTTGAACTTCTGCCCCAGCTCCTCGTAGTTGGCACCGCCGTCGATCAGCTTTGCCGGGGTGTCAGGATTCTCCTCGTTCCAGAGGTCGATGAGGGACTGCTCGAGGTCCTTCGATTCGCCGGGGTGGTTGGACCAGAACTGGAGGGTGCCGTCGCCTTCCTCCCCCGCTCCACCGCCGCCGCCGGAGGTGGAACCGCCGGCGCAGGCGCCGAGTGCTACCGCTGCCGAGCCGGCACCGGCCATACCGAGAAGTGAGCGTCGTGAGAATGCCATGTCGATCTCCATTTCGTGAGGTCCTGCGGTGAGGGAATCGGCCGACGGGAAACGGTCGGGACGGGGACGGGTGGCAGCAGAGTGGGGAGGGGCGCTCAGCCCTTGACGGCCCCGGCGGTGAGCCCCTTGATCATCTGCTTCTGCAGGATCAGGAACACGATGAGCATGGGGACGGCGGTCAGGACGGTGCCGGCCATCACCGGGCCCCAGTTGGTCAGTCCCTCGTTGTCCTGCAGCTGGGTCAGACCGATGGGGAGGGGCGCGACCTTGTCGGTGTCCGACATCAGGAACGGCCACAGGTACTGGTTCCACTCGTTCACCACGGTGATCAGCGTGAAGGCGATGAGGGTGGGCCAGGACATCGGCAGCACCACCCGGAACAGGGTGCGGAAGAAGCCGGTCCCGTCGAGCTCAGCGGCCTCCATGACCTCCTTCGGCAACGACAGGAAGTGGTTGCGCATCAGGAAGGTGCCGAAGGCGACCGCCGCCAGCGGCACGATGATGCCCTGGAACGTGTTGCGCCACCCCCAGCTCGCCACCAGCGCGTAGTTCGAGATCACGGTGACCTGGTTCGGCACCATCAACGAGGCGATCACCAGCAGGAACAGCAGGTTCCGGCCCGGGAAGCGCAGGAACGAGAAGCCATAGGCGCACATCACTCCCAGGCTCACCTCGATCACGGTGAGGATCGAGGTGATGATGATCGAGTTGCGCAGGTAGCGGTCGAAGCGCACCTCGGAGATCACGTAGGAGTAGTTCTCCGGTGCGAAGGGGTTCGGGAACCACGTGATGGGGTCCGAGTAGATGTCGCCGTGGGTCTTCAGCGAGGTGATCGCGATGAAGTACAGCGGCACGAAGAACAGCAGCACGGCGAACACCATCCCGGCATAGCCGATGAGCTTTCCGCCCTTCCCGCCCTCGAAGGCCTGGTGTCGGGACTTGCCGCGCTTCTTCTGGGCGGGGGTGAGCGTCGGCGCATCCTCGACCTCGTGCCCGGGGACAGGAGGCAGCACGGCCTGGGTGTCGTTGGTCATGGTCATGGGAGCCTCCTTCCTAATCCTGTTTGTCCTGGAGCTTCACCTGGACCATCGTGATCACCAGGATGACGAGGAACATGATCGTGGCGACCGCTGCGCCATAGCCGGCCCGGTTGTTCACGAAGGTCTCCTGGTAGACCTGGTAGATCAGCGTCGAGGTGCCGGTGCCGAAGGGGCCGCCCTGGGTCATCACCTGGATGATGTCGAAGACCGTGAACGAGTTCAGCAGCACCGTGACGGACAGGAAGAACGTGGTGCCCTTGAGCTGCGGGAGGATGACCCGCCAGAATTTCCGCCAGGCCGGGGTGCCGTCGATCTCAGCCGCCTCGTCGAGATCCTTGCGCCGCCCCTGCAGGGCCGCCAGGTAGATCACGAAGGTGTAGCCGAGGTTCTTCCACACGTAGGTGGTGGTGATCATGAACAGTGCCCACCCGGAATGCTGATAGAAGTGCGGGGAGTCCACCCCGATGAAGGCGAGCACCGCCTGGATCAGGCCGTAACCGGGGTCGAAGACGAACTGGAAGGCGACGCCGATCGCCGCGCCGGCGATGACATAGGGCGCGAACACGATGGTCCGCACCAGGCCGCGCCCCCGCAGATGCTGATCCAGCAATATCGCGAGCGCCAGCCCGATCGCCATCGAGCCGACCACCGCCACGACGGTGAAGATCGCCGTGTTGCGGGCGATCTGCCAGCTGGTGTCGTCGGTGAACCACTCGATGTAGTTGTCGAAGCCGATGAACCGCATCGTCGGGGACGAGATGTTCCAGTTGAAGAACGAGATGCGGAAGTTGTCGATCAGCGGGCGGTAGGTGAACAGGCCCAGCAGGATCATGTTCGGCAGGATCAGGGCTGTCGCCAGAGCGATATGCCGCCAGTTGAGCGAGCGGGATCGCTTGATCGGCTCCTGGTCGGAGGCCGACTTCTCGAGGCCTGGAATCGCGGGGGACGTCACGAGGGTCACAGTACTTGCGACGGGGCCGTGTCGCGCACGGTCCGAGATATCGAGGTCGATCCGTGACCTTCTTGGAACCTCGCCTGCCGCGAACTCTGGCCGCCCGGCCATTGCCCCTGGTCACGGTGACGAAAAGGTCGAGTGGGGTGCGGCGCGGGGGCACCGGACCGCCGTTTGGTCCCCGGGCGGACACCGGCGCGACTTCCGGTGTTCACCCACGTGTCCGGAAGACGTCACCGGACAGTGATCCCGTCGTGACCTGCAGCGTGACCGCCGTCTCCGCCGGGTGCTGCACCTGAGTCACCCGGCGGCGAGGGCGTCGACCGCTCGGATCAGGCCCAGGTGGCTGAAGGCCTGCGGGAAGTTGCCGGCCATCCTTTCCGCACTCCCGTCGAACTCCTCCGCGAACAGGTCCAGATCATTGCCACAGGCCAGCAGCTGGTCCATCAGCGCCCCGGCATCCACGCGGCGTCCGGACGCGGCGTACTGCTCGACCAGCCAGAAGCAGCACACCAGGAAGGGGTGCTCGTCGCCGGGCAGACCGTCCTGACCCTGCGTGCGGTAACGCAGGACCAGTCCGTCCGCGGTGCGCAGGTCCTGCTCGATGCGGGCGACGGTCGTGAGCATGTGCGGGTCGTCGGCCGGCAGGAATCCGGTGTGCGGGATCTGGAGCAGGGAGGCGTCGACCTCCGTGGAGCCGTAGGTCTGGGTGAAGGCGCCATCGGCCCCGATCCCGCGGGTCATGACCTCCTCGCGCACCTGGTCACGCAGCCGCACCCAGCGGGAGACCTCCTCCTCGGAGGCGGTCAGCCCGTGCTCGCGGACCGCCCGGACCGCACGGTCGAAGGTCGCCCACACCATCACCCGGCCATGCGTGAAGTACGCCGGATCGCCGCGCATCTCCCAGATGCCCTGATCGGGCTCTTCGATGCGGTCCTCGGTGTAGCGGATCAGCGCCTTCTGCAACGGCCACGACCATGGGGACTCCTCGAGACCGTGGTCGCGCATCGCCGCCAGGGCGATCATCACCTCACCCACCACGTCGGCCTGGTACTGGCCGGCCGCGCCGTTGCCGATCCGCACCGGCACCGAGCCCTGGTAGCCGGGCAGGTGCTCCACCTCCCTCTCGGGCAGGTTCCGGTCGCCGGTGATCGAGTACATGATCTGCAGCCGCTCGGGGTCGCCGGCGATCGCGCGCAGCAGCCAGCGGCGCCAGGTCTGGGCGGCATCGACGTGGCCGTGGGCGAGCAGCGCCTCGAGCGAGAGCGCGGCGTCGCGCAGCCAGCAGAAACGGTAGTCCCAGTTGCGCACCCCGCCGAAGTCCTCGGGGAGGCTGGTGGTCGGCGCTGCGACGATGCCGCCGGTGCAGCGGTGGGTGAGCGCCCGCAGCACCAGCAGCGAGCGGGTCACAGGCTCGGCGTACTCCTCCTCGACCCGCACCTGCCCCAGCCAGCCCGCCCATTCGGCCACAGTGGCGGCCAGCACGACGTCGATTTCCGGTGCCGCGGGAACCGGCTGCCAGGACGGGAACCAGGTCAGCACCCAGGAGGTGGTCTCCCCGGCGGTCAGGTGGTGGCGACCGTGGTGGGCGCGGCCCTTCCCGATCAGTGCGGGGCCGTGCAGGGCGACTCCGTCACCACCGGCGACCGCGATCAGCACCGGGTCCCCGGCTTCGTCCTCGCCGCGTCGCACCCACGGCACCGCCTCTCCGAACTCGAAGCGGATCTTCAGCTCCTGGACCACCTCGACCTCGCCCTCGACGCACTCGACGCTGCGCACCAGCTCGGCGAAATCATCGACGTCCCCGGCCAGGGAGGTCGCGCTGCGCGAGCGGGAGCCGCCGGCGGTGGAGGAGATCGCTCCACCGGTGGTGCCGGAGTCCCCGTCGTCTCCGCTGATCGGCATGAACTCGGTGATCGTGGCGGTCCCGGTGGGAGAGCGCCACACCGTTTCGAGCACCATCGTGCCCGGCAGATAGCGGCGAGAGAGCACCTCGCCGTCCGTGATCCGCAGCGACCAGTGCCCGTTCTCCTCGGTGCCCAGCAGGGCGCAGAACAGGGCGTCGGAGTCGAAGCGCGGCAGGCACAGCCAGTCGACGTCCCCCTCCCGGGTCACGAGCGCGGAGGCGCGCTGGTCGGACAGCAGGGCATGGTCTTCGATGAGCGGGCTCGACATGGGGACAGTCCATCACGGACCGCCCCCGCTGGGGAGATCGCCAGGGAATCGGTGGGCATCTCCCCGGATCTGGATTCATCGCTCCCTGGCGGAGGCGCTCGACGAGGTGTTCGGGGAGCTCGCCCTGCCTCAGGGGTGAGGGCGTGGGGTGACCTGGCCGGGGTAGGGTCCATCCCGTGTTCTACGTGACCCGACTCTCCGCTTGAGAGCTGCTGCCGCAGGCGCCCGTGATGACGCGGGCGCCGATGTCGTGACGCCGTCAGCTCTTCTCGAAAGTCGAAGTCTCCATGAACCAGCCCCTCCGCTCCGCCCTGCCCGGTCGCGCCCTCGTATCGAACGCGAGCGATGCTGCGGGATACCAGCTCTCCTCGACGGCGCTGTCCGTCATCGTCGTCACCGTGCTGGGATTCAGCGCTACCCAGGTCGGCCTCCTCAATGCGCTCGGCACCATGTCCTTCCTCTTCCTGGTGGTCCCGATCGGGGCGCTGGTGGACCGGATCGGTGCTCTGCAGATCCTGGTCCTCTCCCTGCTGCTCAAGTCCGCTCTTGCCCTCGTGACGCTGATGCTGGTGGTGCTCGGGCTGCTGAACGCCGTGACCGCGATGATCGTCGTCACGGTGATGGGCGTCGCCGTGGTCGCCTCGGAGAATGCGCAGGTCGCAGCGACTCCGCTGCTCACTTCCTCCCAGGCGCGCATCGCCGACCTGGTCGCCCGGATGACCGCCGCGGACCGTATTGCAGGGGTCGTCGCCCCGGCGACCGCCGGTGCACTGCTGGCCCTGGGCGGCGCCGCCATCCCGCTGGCTCTGGCACTCGTGCTCTTCGCGCTCGCACTGCTGGCGGCCACCTCACTGGTCCGACTGCGCACGAACAGCTCCGCCGCAGGTGCAGAGACGGAGGAACCCTCCGGCCCAGGGACTGAGCAGGAGCCCGAGGGTGCGCCGGCGTCGAAGCGCGGCGCCATCGGGCACGGCTTCGTGCTGATGGTCCGAGATCGCACGCTGCTGGCGACCACTCTGCTGGTCATGGCGGGGAACATCGGGCTTGCTATCGGTGACTCGGTCGAGTCGATCCTGGTGCTGCGCCTTCTCGACCTGGGTGTTCTGTTCTACGGGCTGCTCGGCACCATCGCCGCCCTCTCCGGTCTGGCAGCGGCCGCGGTCGCACCGCGCGTCGTCCGTGCCTTCCCGGTGCGGACGATCTTCGGGGTCGGCGCGGTGGTGCAGTCCGGGGTCGCCGCTCTGCCGCTGATCGCGCTGCTGGTGCCTGCGGCGGGGTACGTCGTGATGGGAGCGTTCAGTGCGCTGTGGGCGATCACCCTGACGATCACGAACATTGCCGGCGGGGCGTATGCGGCCGCAGCGGTGGAGCCCTCTGCCCTCGGTCGCACCGCCGCTGCTCGTCGGATGCTCACGATGGGGGCGGTGCCGATCGCGGCGCTCGGTGGCGGGCTGCTGGCCGACTTCGCCGGCATGATCGCGCCGTTGATCGTCTGGCCTGCAGTGACGATCGCTGCGGCTGCGCTGTTCCTGCTGCTCGGGCGGCGGGAGAGGACGGCGCTCGGCGCGGCAGCCTGAGCGAGTCGTGGGAAGCGCGCAGCGTCGATCGACCGGGATGCGCAGATCCCACGGCGGGAGCGGGGGCCGGCCCGGCCCCCACCGTGGATTCGGATCACGCCGCGGGGTCGGTCTCCGCGCCGTCGGGCTCCGTCCCGGTGACGAACTCGCTCAGGTGCTGTGAGAGCGCCAGCCGGCTGGGCTCGTGGCAATACATCATGTGCCCGGCCTCGTAGTACTCGATGCGGATCCGCTCGCTGTAGTCCTCACGCGAGATCGCGAGCTGGGCGAGCACGTGCTCGCTGGCGTGGAACGGGGTCGCCGCGTCGTGGTAGCCGTGGGAGACCAGCACCTTGGTGTGCGGGGACTTCCGCAGCAGCCGGGCGAGGTCCGAGGCGACCTCCACCGAACGGTTCTCGAAGTCCTTGTAGCTCCAGGGGTGCACCCGGCCGGACATGATCTCGTAGACCACGTCGCTGGTGAACTCCAGCTCCCCGCGCAGGTACTGGTTGATCGTCGCGGTGTAGGCGGGGGCGAGCTGATCGATCGACGGATCGGTCTCCATCTGCGCAGCATTGCCGTCCCCGGCCGGGGCGGTGAAGCGACCGTCGATGCGCCCGGTCACCAGGCCCTGTTCACGCAGCAGCTCGGCGAGGAACGCCATGTGCTCCACCCGCAGGTCGGCGCGCTCCACCCATGCCGGATCCACCCCGATCAGGGCACCGATGCGGGCGGCGGCCTCCTGCTTCTGCTCCGGGGCGAGCCGCAGCCCGGCGGCGAGCAGCGCCGGGTACTCCTGCTCGGCGAAGGCCTCGGCCTCGTCGACCACGTCCTGCAGCATCCGGCCGGAGTGCTTGCCGTGCGCGTGGGCGATCGCGGCATAGGTGGGCAGGTAGTGGAGGTAGGGACGGTCGTTGCCGGAATGGAAGCGGAGGGTGCCGAAGTCGAGCACCGGGGAGATCAGCGCGATCCCGGCGACGGCCACGTAGTAGCGGTCCATGAGGTGCGCGGCCACGGCGGAGGCCCGGGTGGTGCCGTAGGACTCCCCGGCCAGGTAGAGCGGCGAGGTCCAGCGCTGGTGGCGGGTCAGCCAGTCGATGACGAAGGCGGTGATCAGATCGCGATCCTCCGCCAGCCCGTGATGGCGGTTCGGCTTCTGGCCGGGGGCGGGACGGGAATAGCCCGTGGTCATGGCGTCCACGACCACCAGATCCGCGTCCTTGAGGATCGTCTCGTGGTTGTCCAGCAACCGGTGCGGGGGAGCGGCCGGCGCTCCCGCATCACCCGCGTCGACCCGGCGCGGACCCAGCAGGCCCAGGTGCAGCCACACCGTCGAGGCGCCCGGCCCGCCGTTGAAGGCGAACACCACCGGGCGTTCGGCCGCGTCGGTGCCCTGGGCGACGTAGGAGACGGAGAACAGTTCCGCATACGCGGCGCCGCGTCCGTACTCCTCGCCCTCGGGCTCCTCCTTCAGCACCACGGTGCCGGTGGTGGCGGTGTAGTCGAGCGCCCCGTCGGGCAGGGACAGCGAGTGCAGCGGGGTGACCAGGTGGTCCTCGGGCTTCTCGGCAGCCGGGTCGGCAGCGCCCGGCGCGATATCGGGGGCGGGGGTCGTGGGCTCAGCGTTCACTCGTGCTCCTTCGTCGGATCCGGCGTCGCCGTCGATGCTATGCGAGACCTCCGACCGGAGGGGGTGGCACGAGGGCATGCCCCCGGGTGCACCGAATCCCCCGATCCGCACCATTCATGGTGCAGATCGAGGGATTCGTGGAGGGACGCCGGCGGATCAGTCCAGCGGCGAGATATCGCGCGGCTCGTCCGCGCCCTCCTCGTTCTCGCGGACGACCATGCGGATCGGGTCCACCTTGGTCCAGACCAGGAACGCGATGGCCACGATCACCATGCCCAATCCCGCCCATAGGTTGGCGTTGAGTCCGTCGGTCTTGGCGGCTGCGCCGTCGTCGAAGGCGAACAGACCCATCGCGAGCAGGATGAGGCCGAACAGGCCCAGCAGCGTGCCGATGAAGTTGCGGATGTCGAAGGCGCCGGCGGTCTCGATGTGCGCGGACTCGGGCACCGCGCCCGCGCCCTCGGGGGATTCCTTGGAGGTGGGGGTCATGTCGAGCTCCTTAGACGAAGAGGAAGTTCAGGGCGAGGACGAGGACCAGGGCGATGCCGGCCATCGGGACGGGCCGGCGCCAGAACGGCAGGCCCGCCTCCTCGGGATCGACCAGATCGGCCTTCGGAGTCTCCGAGTACACCAGGCCCTTCAGCTCGTGGACGGGCTTCGGGGCGGTGAACTGGGTGACCACGACCGAGACGACGATGTCGACGACGAACGCTGTCGCGGCTGCCATGAAGGCGAGCCCCTGGCCGGGCAGCTCGAAGACGTGGAGGAACGTCGATGATCCCCACAGCGCCATGGCGGAGAGGGTGCCCGCCACCAGGCCGGTCCAGCCGGCCGTCGGAGTCATCCGCTTCCAGAACATGCCCAGGATGAAGGTCGCGAACAGCGGCGCGTTGAAGAAGCCGAACAGGGTCTGGAGGTAGTCCATCAGGTTCGAGAACTGCCCGGCGATGAGCGCGGTGAAGATCGCGATCACGCAGGCAGCCGCCGTCGCGATGCGGCCCACCTTCAAGTAGTGCCCGTCCGGGGCGTCCTTCTTCACGTACTGCTGGTACAGGTCGTAGCTGACCACGGTGTTGAAGGCGGAGATGTTCGCGGCCATGCCGGCCATGAATGCGGCCAGCAGGCCGGCGATCGCCACGCCCAGCAGGCCGTTGGGCAGCACATCGCGCATCAGCAGCAGCAGGGCGTCGTTGTAGGTGACACCGGTGGCGGCCGCCGCAGCGTCGTCGCCGGCGAAGGAGAGCTGCTTGAACTCGGCCAGCTGACCGACCAGCACGGCGGCGATCATGCCGGGGACGATCACGATGAACGGGATGAACATCTTGGGGAACGCGCCGATGATCGGGGTCATCCGGGCGGAGGTGATGGACTTGCTGGCCATCGCACGCTGGACCTCGACGAAGTTCGTGGTCCAGTAGCCGAAGGAGAGCACGAAGCCGAGGCCGAAGACGATTCCGATCACGGACAGCACGGGGCTGTCGAAGCCGGACAGCGCGGCGCCGGGCCAGGTGTGCAGTTGGTCGGCGCCGAGCATCCCATCATCGGTGATGCGCTCCTTCAGGCCGCTCCAGCCACCCACGCGGTGCAGGCCGATGAGGGTCAGGGGCAGCAGCGCCGCGACGATCACGAAGAACTGCAGCACCTCGTTGTAGATCGCGGCGGAGAGACCGCCGACCGTGATGTAGAACAGCACGAACGCCGAGGCGACGACGAGGCCCACCCACTGCGGCCAACCCAGCAGGCGATGAACGATCAAGGCCAGCAGGTACAGGTTCACTCCGGCGATCAGCAGCTGGGCGACGGCGAAGCTGATGGCGTTGACCAGGTGCGCTTTGGTGCCGAAGCGCATGCGCATGAACTCCGGGACAGAGCGCACCTTGGAGCCGTAGTAGAAGGGCATCATCACGACGCCCAGGAACAGCATCGCCGGGACGGCGCCGATCCAGAAGTAGTGCATGGTCGGCAGGCCGAGCTCGGCACCGGTGGCGGACATGCCCATGATCTCGACCGCGCCGAGATTGGCCGAGATGAACGCGAGGCCGGTGACCCAGGCGGGCAGCGAGCGGCCGGAGAGGAAGAACTCGATGGAGGTGGAGATGCCGCGCTTGGCGTACCAGCCCACACCGAGGACGAAGATGAAGTACAACGCGATGACCGCGTAGTCGACCCACTGGGCGTCGAGACGGATGTCGACCGTAGGAGACGTTCTCCTTGGGGATGAGAAGGGATCCTCAGAGGGCGTGCGGCACCCAAGTAGAGGCGTGCGGCAACTGTACCGACGGGCCGTCACGCTACCACCGGATGACTCCGCTGGGGCGGGACCGGAGACCCGAACGGATCACGAGGATCCGGATGTGCTACCGCATGGCGGCAGCCGG